>JADFKG010000043.1 GCA_022565075.1 Chloroflexota bacterium
ACGTCCGCCGCCGCGCCTGCCACCACGCCCGGCGTCGAGTCGGAAGAGATCGTCGGCGCGCTGATGGCCCTCGGCTACTCCCAGGCCGAGGCCACCGACGCCGTCGCTCGCGCCGACTTCCCCGAAGACGCCGCCATCGAGGAGAAAGTGCGCCTCGCCCTCGCCTATTTCGCCAAAGCCCGCATCGCCGACTGAGTTATCATTACCGGCAACCGAAGGAGGTACCCACATGCCCTCACGCTGGGACAACGTATCCGTTGATGGCGCAGATATGCGCGTTTACGTCAGCACGCCCGATGGCGACGGGCCTTTCCCGGGCGTCATCGCCATCCAGCACGCCAGCGGCGTCGATGACTTCGTCCGCGGCATGTGCGACCGCTTCGCCGCCGAAGGCTTCGCCGCCGTCTCGCCCGACCTCTATCACCGCGAAGAGCACGGTTCCGCCGACGACCCCATGACCCGCATGATGCGCCTGCGCGACGACACCGTAGCCGCCGACGTCAACGCCGCCGTCGGGCACGCGCAATCGCTGCCCGAGATCGACGGCGCTCGCCTCGGCATCACCGGCTACTGCATGGGCGGCCGCGTCACCTATCTGATGGCGGCTAAGAGCGACGCTTTCAAAGCCGCTGTGGATTGCTGGGGCGGCAACTGCCTGGTCGCCTGGGGCGACGGCCCGGCGCCTTTCGACCTCACCGGCGACATCTCGTGTCCCGTCCTCGGCCTCTTCGGCGAGGACGATCTGGCCCCGGCCCCGACCGAGGTCGCGAAGATCGACGGCGAGATGACGCGCCTCGGCGTGGAGCACGAGTTTCAGAGCTACGCCGGCGCCGGTCACGGCTTCATGAACGAAGGCCGCCCCAGCTACCGCGAAGAGGCCACCCGCGACGCCTGGCGCCGCACGATCGATTGGTTCAACCGCTACCTGGTCGCATGAGCGACCCCACCCTCAAGCTCGTCGTCGCCTGGTCCGACAGCCGCAACCTCTGCTCGCTCGTCCGCGATGCTCTGCTGGAGATCGTGCCGCAGGAGGAGATGCGCACGCTCGGCGACGATGCCAGCGTCGTCCACACGGCCGAGACGGCGTCAGCGATCCGCGATCGTCTCCGCGAGCGCCTATCGGCAGGCGATCACGTATTCGTCGCGGAGTTCGAGACCTGGTCGGGGCACGGGCCGGCGCTCGATTCCCACTGGCTTCTCGGCCGCGGCCACTAGCGCCGGGGCGTTCTAAGCGTCTGCGCTTTCGCCGTTGGAGGCCACCGACGACACCGTGGCATCGTCGTCGTCGTCGTTGCGGTGTCGGTACTCGGACACGCGGCTACGGCCGGTCTCGACCGCGCTCTGGGCCTGCTCGCGGCCCTTACGCACGCGCTCGCCCCACACTTCGCGGCGTTCCACGCCCTGGCGGGGGTCGAACAGGTACATCAACGTGGCGCCAACCGCCACTCCAAAGAGAACTCCACTCATTCGCATCGGGCTACCTCCTGCGCCGGTCGCGTGTCCCGGCCTGCTGCTCGATCTTCCACCCGGGCGGCTTGGTCCGGGCGTCTTCCGTCGCTCCCCATCCTGCCAGATAGCGCGCGACTTGTCACATTACTTCCTCGGACGCCCCTCCGACAGCGCTCGCCAGGCCTCCCGGTCCGCCTGCAGAAACTTCAGCAGCTGGCTCGTCGTCGTCCCAACCTTCTTCGCTGCGCCGGCGTAGCTGCCGTCCGCCTCGGCCAGCGCGTCCAGCACCGCCGCCAGGACGACCGGGTACGCCGGGTTGCGGCTGTTGATCGCCAGGCGCTTGTCCCGGCGGTACGCTGCCAGCTCCGGCGGCTCCTCGTACGGCGACCTTGTCTCGATCGCGATTCGCTCCCGCAACCGCCGCAGGGCGCGTTTTCGGTTGTCTTCGCGCCTTCGCGTTTCTGCCGCGTGCGCCTCGATGCCGCTCGGCCTGTGCCGCACGCGCGCCGCCGTCTCCACCTTGTTCCGGCGCTGGCCGCCGGGCCCGCTCGACCGATAGCCATGCTCCTCGCACTGCGCCAGCAACCCGGCGTCGTCCAGCCTCAGCCAGCCGTTGCGCGTCGCGGCGTCGGTCGTCGTCTGCGTCTCCTGCGGCACGCTACAAGTATGGCACGTGAGAAGGGATCACCAGCGCTTGTGTAAAGCATCACAAAGGCTCACAATAAGACGCAGCGGCATCGAGCGGGTGGTGGCAGAAGCAGGAGGTCACATCATGATCCTCGTAGCAGGCGGCACCGGATTCGTCGGCGGCGGCATCGTCCGCGAGCTTGCCCTGCGCGGCAAGCAGTTCGCCGTCCTCACCCGAAATGCGGCCCGCTCCGCGGACCGCTTTCCCGGCCTCGTGGTCCAGTACCGCGAAGGCGACGTGTGTGATCCTTCCTCGCTGGCAACGGCGATCGCCGGCGTAGACGCCGTCATCGGCTGCCAGCAGTTCCCCAACTCACCGATCGAAAACCCGAAGAAGGGCCACACCTTCGACGAGGTCGACGCCCGCGGCACCGAGAACCTCGTCATCGCTGCGAAAGCCGCCGGCGCAAAGCAGTACGTTTACCTGAGCGCCGCCGGTGCCGCTCCCGAGGGCTATCACTGGTTCCGCGCTAAATGGCGCGCCGAGCAGGCTGTCCGCAACAGCGGTCTCACTTACACTATCCTCCGCCCGCCGTGGGTCTACGGCCCGGAAGATCGCGCGCTCAACCGCTTCCTCGCGATGTCACGCTTCCAGCCGTTCGTCCCGCTGATCGGCGCCGTCGGCAAGCAGATGATGCAACCGGTCTTCGTCGACGACGTTGGCCGCGCCACCGCCGAGTGCCTCGACAACCCGGCCGCTGCCAACCAGACGTTCGAAATCGGCGGCCCGGGCGTCTTCGCCATGTCGGACGTCGTCAAGACGGCTCTCCAGGTCGCCGGGCGCCGCCGCCTGCTCCTCCCCGCGCCCACGTTCGTGATGAAGGCGCTGGCGTCCGTCCTCCAGTTCATGCCCGGCAGGCCGCTCACCCCCGACGCCGTCGACTTCATCACGATGGGTGCCCTTGGCGACCCGACCGAGATCAGCGAGAAGCTCGGCCTCACGCCGACGCCTCTCCGCGAAGGCCTCGCCACCTACCTGGCGAAGAGTGACTGATGCCCGTCCTCGAACGCGAAACGGTCATCCCCGCGCCCCGGCCCGAGGTCTTCGCCTTCTTCGAGGACCCGCGAAACCTGGAAAAACTCACCCCGAAGGCGATGGACTTCTCCATCCGCGAGATCGACGACCTGCCGGTGAAGCCCGGCTTCCGCATCGCCTACACAATCAAGTGGCTCTTCTTGCCCATCAGATGGGTCACTATCTTCGAGGAGTATGACCCGCCCCGGGGCTTCACGGACGTTCAGGCGAAGGGGCCGTATCGCCTGTGGAGGCACGAGCACTCCTTCGAGGACCTTGGTGATCGCACGCTCATGCGCGATCGGGTGCAGTACGAGCTTCCGTTCGGTATTCTTGGTTCGATAGCTCACCGGCTGATCGTCGCCCGTCAGCTCAAGCACATCTTCGACTATCGGGCAAGGCGCATCCGCAAGCTCTTCGCCGAGTCCGGCACGCCTGCCGCCTGAGCACCAACCCCGACCCCGGAGGAACCGCCCATGACCACCGAGAAGACACGCAGCGAGCCCCTCACCGCCGCTCGTACGCTGACCGACGTTGCGGCACAGGTCGCCGAGAGCGCCGTCTCCTCCGGCGCGCGTCTCACCAACGGCGGCAAGGAGATCGATGCCCACCAGGTGCACGTCTCGCGCCTCGCCCAGATCGCCACCGAGGCCCAGGCCGCCGCCGAACTCACCGCCTACGCCGAGTCCCGCGCCGACGCCGGCCAGGCGGACGACCTCGCCGACGAACAGGCTCTGATCTTCGCCGCCGAGGCTCTCCACAAGGCCCGCAACGCCGTCGAGTCCGACCCAGACACGTTCGCCGTCGGTGAAGCCGTCGCCAGCACGCTCGCTGCCGACGACACGCGAAACCTCATCCGGGACGGCATGTCCGTGACGCGCATCGCCGCCGTCGGCCGCCGCGTCATCGACGCCCGCGGCGCCTTCACCGCCGCGCTCGACGACGAGATCGCCAACATGACCCGCGACCACGCCCGCGAGTTCGCCCGCACAGAGGTCGCCCCGATCGCCCAGGAGATGCACCGCCAGGACCACCTCTTTCCCGAGGACCTGATCACCAAGATGGCCGGCCTCGGCCTCTTCGGCTCCTCCATACCTGAGTCCTACGGTGGCACTGAGATGGGCCTCCTCACGATGGTCGTCCTCACCGAAGAGCTCTCGACCATCTCCCTCGTCGCCGGCAGCCTCATCACCCGCTCCGAGATCCTCACGCGCGCCCTCCTCGCCGGCGGCACCGAGGCTCAGCGCGAGACCTGGCTCCCACGCATCGCCGCCGGCGAGCTGCTCGTCGGCATCGCCGTCACCGAGCCAGACGTCGGCTCCGACGTCGCCTCACTCATGTGCAAGGCCGCTCCCGGTGAGCGCGACGGCGTCAAGGGCTGGGTCATCGACGGTGCGAAAGCCTGGGCCACCTTCGCCGGCCGCGCCAACATCCTCGCCCTCCTCGCCCGCACCGGCGATGCCGCCTCCGGTGCGAAAGGCCTCTCGCTCTTCATCGTCCCCAAGGACCCGTACGACGGACATAGCTTTGAGCACACCCAGCCCGGCGGCGGCGCCATCAGCGGCATCGCCAACCCCACGCCCGGCTACCGCGGCATGCACTCGTTCACGCTGGCGATCGACAACTACTTCGTGCCGGAAGACCACCTCGTCGGCGGCGAAGACGGCCTCGGCCGCGGCTTCTACCTGCAGATGGGCGGCTTCGCGGCCGGCCGCCTGCAGACGGGCGCCCGCGCCACCGGCGTCAGCCAGGCCTCCGTCGAAAAGGCCTGCCACTACGCCAGCGACCGCAAGCAGTTCGGCAAACCCCTCGCCGACTACCAGCTCACCCAGTACAAGATCGGCCGCATGTCCGCGCACACCGCCGCCGGCCGCCACCTCACCTACGCCGCCGCCCGCATCATGCAGTCCGACGAGCGCGCCAACCTCGAAGCGGCGATGTGCAAGGTCTTCGCCTCCGACGTCGCCGTCTGGGTCAGCCAGGAGGCCATGCTCATCCACGGCGGCTGGGGCTACTCCGAAGAAGACCCGATCGCCCGCTACACCGTCGACGCCCTCGTCCTCCCCATCTTCGAAGGCGTCAAGCCCATCGTCGAACTCAAAGTCATCGGCCGCCAGCTCCTCTCCCAATGATCGCCCCCCACCGCGTCGCGACTCGTCCGTTCCGCTCATCCTGAGGCTCTCGAAGGATGAGCGGAGCACCAACGCGGCGCGCTCTCCTCATCGCCGGCGACGTCGCCGCCTTCGTCGCCTTCGGCCTCCTCGGCCTCGCCAGCCACGATGACGCCCTCACCCAGACGACGTTCGCCCGCGCCATCCTCCCGTTCCCGGTCGCCTGGCTCCTCATCGCCCCCTTCTTCGGCGCCTTCAGCGCCCGCGCCGCCGAGGGCCGCTACCCCGTCGCCAACGTCCTCATGATCTGGGCCGCCGCCGGCGTCGTCGCCATGGCCGGCCGCGCCCTCGTCTTCGACCGCGAGCTCTTCACCGCCTTCTTCGCCATCGGCATCACCGGCGCCGGCCTCTTCCTCGCCGGCTGGCGCGCTGTGTACAATTGGTGGGCGAACCGGTCTGACCGCCGACCAGAGGAGGTACCAGCACATGGCAAGCGAACGTGATAACGGCTTTGGAGGCACCGCCGTCGGCCTCATCATCAACCTCGTCGCGCTCGGTTTGAGCGCCGGCATCGTCGCCCTCATCGTCGCGACGATCGTCGTCGAGATCGACTAGCCTTCGTCAACTCTCCGCGCCAGACGCTTGGGTGCCGCGCGTCGCATACAACCGCCTCGAGCGCTCTCTAGCTATAGTCGGTGTTAATATAAGGATGGCTGAGAAATAGACAGAGCCTATACCAAGCTCGCGAGCTTAGTAGGAAGGAAGAGGTAAAAGGCATTGAAGATCACGACGATCCTGAAGCTCTTCGCAATCACAACAATGATCGTTGCCGCCACTGTTTTCGTCTCCGCCTGCGGCGATTCGGCCAACGAAGACGCGGGCCTGGCGGACGATCCCGCCGAGCACGTCGCCGACGACGTCGACAGCAATGGGGCCCACGACCTCGACAGCGACTCGGACGCCGATCACGCCGACTCCGATGACCCAGATCCACTGGCGTACTTGGAAGTGGCCCCGAAGGACTCGCTGTTCCTCGTCGACATGTCCCAGTTGGCGTTCACCCCTGACGTGCTCGAAGTCAAGGTGGGCGAAGTTGTCGAGATCGCTATTCAGAACTCCGAAGCCATACTCCACGACTTCACGATCGACGAGGTCGACGCCGATGTCCACATCTCGTACCTGGGTGGCACCGGACTGCACGGACACGAGGAGCAGGCGAAGGCCGCCGATGTCCACTTCGCGCTGACTGAAGCCGGCAGCGGCATCGTTCACCTGAAGATCCATGAACCCGGCGAGTACGTGTTCTACTGTTCGGTTCCCGGACACCAGGCCGCGGGGATGGAAGGGAAGTTGATCGTCACGCAGGATTAGTGTCATCGCAGGTGGACGGATCGTCCTCGTCGGTGGGGTTCGCCTTCCGTCAGTAGGACAACCGGAAGGCTCAGCTTCGCAGAATCCTCAAACGCGACTAGTCCAGACGGGCTAGCGGCCCGCGCTCCCGTTGAACTCCATAACCTTCCGCGCCTTCAGCCGCAGCGAGACGGAATCCTCTCCCGCCGTCGTCTCGACATAACGCTTGCCGATCTCCTCGCCCAGGTAGCGCGTCGCTAGCGCCAGCCTCTGTTCGTCGTCGAGCGGCGGCCCGATCTCCATCCGACCAGCGACCATCAGCGCGAAGTACGGCACCTTCCGCGAGTCGATAACCAGCGTTACCTCGGGGTTGCGCTCGAGATTGCGGTGCTTCTGGCCGCCGCGGCCCACGCTCAGCACGATCTCGTCACCGTCCAGCATGTACCAGATTGGCGTCGCGTGGGGCCGGCCCTTGCCGTCCACCGTCGCCAGCACCGCCACGTTCACCTCCGCCGCGAACTTCCGCTGCTCCTCGTTCATCCGGTTCTCCTCTCATGGCCCGCTCTCGTCCAGGCCCATGCTACATTAGCCCCGATGCCAGATCGCCCGCGCGTTTTCGTCACCCGCAACCTGCCCGGGGACGCCCTCAACCTCCTGCGACAGACGTGCGAAGTCGCCGTCTGGCCCGGCCAGCTGCCGCCGTCACCGGACGACCTCCGCCGCGAAGCAGCCGCCGCCCACGGCCTGCTCACCCTTCTCACCGACCGCATCGACGCCGCCCTCCTCGCCGCCGCTCCGAAGCTCGTCGCCGTCAGCAACATGGCCACCGGCTACGACAACGTCGACGTCGCCGAGGCCAGCCGCCGCCTCGTTCTCCTGTCGCGCACGCCGGGCGTCCTCACCGAGACCAGCGCCGACCTCGCCTTCGGCCTCCTCCTCGCCGCCGCCCGCCGTATCGCCGAGGGCGACCGCTACGTCCGCGCCGGCAACTGGCGCACCTGGGGACCCGAAATCATGCTCGGCCCCGACGTCCACGGCGCCACCCTCGGCATCATCGGCCTCGGGCGCATCGGCGCCGCCGTCGCCCGCCGCGCCGCCGGCTTCGGCATGCGCATCCTCTACCACGGCCGCAGCCGCCAGCCGCAGGCGGAGAAGGACCTCGGCGCAGCCTACGCCGATCTCGACACGCTCCTCGCCCAGTCCGACTTCGTCACCATCCACGCCGCGCTCACGGAAGACACCCGCGGCCTCATCGGCGCTCGCCAGCTCGCCCTCATGAAGCCGAGCGCCATCCTCATCAACACCGCGCGCGGCTCCCTCGTCGATCAGGACGCCCTCTACGAAGCGCTCCGCTCGGGCGCGATCGCCGGCGCCGCGCTCGACGTCACCGACCCCGAGCCTCTGCCCGCCGATAGCCCGCTCCTCGCGCTCGACAACGTCGTCATCACCCCTCACATCGCCTCCGCCAGCTTCGCCACCCGCTCCGAGATGGCCCGCCTCGCCGCCGAAAACCTCCTTGCCAGCCTCGCCGGCGACGTCAACGACAACGTCGTCAACCCGGAAATCGCCGGTGACTGGCGCTCCCGAATCTCGGGAGGCCTGCAATGAGTTGCAGTGACATGCTGAGGTTGCGGGCGCTCATTCTGGCTTCGCCGTTCTTGCTCCTCGCTCTCGCGCTGTCCGCCTGCGGCGGCGGGCCAGGCGTGGATGAACCGCCCTCGGCATCGCCCACCTCCGCGAGCACGTTCACGCCCGGCACGTCCGCCTCGCCGGATGCCGTCACGCCGTCGGCTCCAGTGCCCGCGATCGATCCCGCCGCCAACATCTCACTGCCGCCGGGCTTCGCCGCCTACCCGATCGCGACCGGCTTCTTCCGGCCCACCTCGATCGCCCTCGCCGCCGACGGCACCTTGTATATCTCGGAGCGCCATGGCAGCGTCGAGCGCATCATCGATGCCGATGGCGACGGCTTCTTCGAGTCGTCCGTCACGTTCGCCGAAACGAGCGGCGAGATCACCGGCCTGCTCCCGGCGCCGGACGGCGGCCTCTACATCTCCGCGACCGGAGCGCTGCTCCTCGTCCGGGACACCGACGGCGACGGCTCCGCCGACAGCTCCGTCGAGATCGTGCCGGACCTGCCTCACGGGCTCCACCAGAACAACGGCCTCGTCCTTGGCCCGGACGGCAGGCTCTACCTCACGAACGGCAGCACCTGCGACGACTGCGACGACCCGGACGAGCGCTCCGGGACGATCCTCCGGGTAAATCCCGACGGCAGCGACCTGCGAACCTTCGCCGCTGGCCTGCGTAACCCGTACGACCTTACCTTCGATGCGCAGGGCCGGCTCTGGGCCACCGACAACGGCTCGGACACCCCCTGTGAAACGATCGACGAACTCAACCTCATCATCGACGGCGGTGACTACGGCTGGCCCTACGGCGAGGACGGCTGCGACCCCCTCTCTGATGGGCTGCTTCCGGCCGCGGACCTCGGACTCCACACAGCATCCACTGGCATCGTCAGCTACGACGCCCAGCAGTTCCCGCCTGTCTACCGCGCCAACCTCTTCATCACGCTGTGGGGCAGCTTCTTTGCCGAACCCGAGCTGCCGCCCCAGCTTCTGCGCGTCCCTATCGACGAGACGGACACTGGCCCGCGCGCTGCGGTCGAAACGTTCGCCGAAGGCTTCGCACACCCGATCGACGTCGTCGTCGACCGCGATGGAACGCTGCTCGTGCTGGACTACGGCGAGGGCGGCGTTGACGATATCGGGACGCTCTATCGCATCGTCCACACGGGCTAGGCCCGGGCGTCCCACATCGCCTGCGCCAGCTTCGCCACCCGCTCCGAGATGGCCCGCCTCGCTACCCAAAAACCTCCTTGCCAGCCTCGCCGGCGAGGTCAACGACAACGCCGTTAACCCGGAAATCGCCGGTGACCGGCGTGCCGCCACGGCCGCTGCTCTTCCCTCCTGAGCCCACTCCGGCCCTCCAACCGCCCTCAGGCGCAGCGACGTACGTGAGGCGGCCCGGCAACGATCTTGCGGTGCAACGAAGCCGCTGAATCCGCATCTAGTAAGGACAGGAGGGCTGAACCCCCACGCTAGAGATAGCGAAATCGCGGTTCGCCCAGGAGGCATTTACATGGCTAACAACGGTACCGGAAAATCAAGCAAGTTCATGGCCATCGCAGCCGTCATCGGCGTCTGCGTCGTGGTCGCTCTCTTCGCCGCCTCGGTCTGGCAGGAGAACACCAGCCAATCGAAGATAGACGAGGCGGAGTCAAACCTTCTCACTGCGTCCCTGATCGGGGACGCGCAGACTGAGGCTGCCGCCGCCGGCGCTCTTCTCAACGAGTACGTAATTACCGGCGACGAGGCGCTGATTCCCGAGATCCAGGCAGTCACCGCCACCGCCGTGCAGAAGCTGTCCGCCGCCATCGCCGAAACGGGCTCTGACGACGGCAACCTCCTCGCTCAGGGATCCTCCGCCGTCGAGGCGCTCGCGGGCGTCATCGCCCTGCGACAGGTCGGCGACGTAGAGGCAGCCGGCGCCGCGCTCGAAGAACTCTCCCCGGGCTTCAACTCGTTGCTCGCTGGGCTAAACGAGTTCGCGGAGTCTGAGCGCGCCGCCGCCGCCATCGCCATAAGCAGCGCCGAAGACGCGAACACGATGGCCTCATGGCTGGCGATCAGCGCCGGCGTAGTGGCCGCTGTCATGGTTCTGGCCGCCGTCGTCTATGTGGTCGGTAACTTGCGCCGCCGCAGCTCTGTCGGCGCACCCTCAACCAGCTAAATCACGCCACATCCTGTTTAGACAGGACAAGACACAAAGAGGACTCTTGGAACGATGTTGAACGCGCGCTCCGGCGACCTGGACGAGACAAGCGGGCGAATCGGCTTGCGCGATCGCCTATGGGCGAATACGCTGCTGAGCTCGGTCAAAGGCCGCATCGTTGTCGGCTTCAGCCTTGTCACGATCCTTCTCGTCGCCGTGGTCGCCTCAGCGGCCTGGCAGGCCCGCACACACCAATCCGAGCTTTCAGCGCTTGAGAATCACTCCCGTATAGCATCGCTGCTTCAGACCGCGGAGGCCAACGCATCCGTAACGGGCCTCCTCTTGCAGCGCTACGTGGTCTCCGGCGAAGAGAGCCTCATCGAGGAGATCCAGGAAAACGGAGACGCCGCTACGGCGAGCATGAACGAGGCGCTCACTGAAGGCGACGTCAGCGGGCTCGAAGAGGTGTATGCGGCCGGTACTCTTCTGATACAGAACGTCGCGCGCACAACTCAGCTGCGACTGACCGGCAACATCGCCGAAGCAGAGGTGCTGATCGAAGAGATCGCCCCCGTGTTCCGTGACTTCCGCCTCAAGCTCGCGGTCCTGGCAGACGAAGAGCTGGCTCAAGTCGCGACTCTTCGGGAGCAGGCGATTTCGACCGCGCGGCTCACGGTACTACTGCTGATCGCCTCAGGAGTAATCGGCGTTGGGCTGGTGGTCGTTGGAGGGCTCCTGCTTGCACGCTCCATCATCAAGCCGCTGGACGCGCTGGAGGACACGGCCCGGCGCGCCTCGGCCGGTGATCTGTCGGCCAGAGCGCCCACCTCCGGGCCGGACGAATTCGCGCATCTCGGCGGCGTGCTCAACGACATGATGGACGCGGTCGAGCAAAAGACCGAGAAGTTGCGCCACGCCAACGAAGAGCTCCAGAACAGGCACCGCCAGCTGACTGACGCCCGCAGCCAGGCCGCCACGGATCCCCTCACTGGCCTGGGGAACCACCGCTCCTTCCACAAGCGGCTGCAAGAGCACGTCGCTGCCGCCGGCCAGTCTGGCTCCAGCCTTGGCATGATCCTCCTGGACCTCGACAACTTCAAGGACGTCAACGACTCGCGCGGTCATCAGGCCGGCGATCAAGTACTGCGCGACGTGGCCAAGGTGCTGGAGGGAGTCGCCGAAAAGAAGAACTGCTACCGCTACGGCGGTGACGAGCTGGCCATCCTCCTGCCCGGCGCCGATCGCTCCACGGCCGCTGAGTTCGGCACGCGCGTCAGAGCCGCCGTAGAAGACATGCCCGTTGACGGCGGCCTCGGGGTTACCGCCAGCGTTGGCGTCGCCGTCTTCCCGGAATCCGGCACGACGGCGAAGGAGATCGTCTACCGCGCCGACATGGCGATGTACAACGCCAAAGCCACCGGCAAGAATCGCGTCAACGTCTGGGGTAGCTCGCTCGACGAGCATCTCGGTGGCATCGCCCCTCGCCGCGACGATAATGGTCGGCGTCACGCCGATATCGTCGCCTCCCTGACCAGCGCCCTCCGCGCCAAGGACCCCCAGACGAAAGATCACGCCGAGCGCTGTTCCTGGTACACTGGCGAACTCGCCGCCGAGCTTGGCCTCTCCGACGTCGAGGTCTCCGTACTGCGCGTCGCCTCACTCCTTCACGACATCGGCAAGATCGTAGTCCCAGACGACATCCTGCTCAAGCCCGGGCCGCTCAGCGCAGCCGAAATGAAGCGGATGAGGCGTCACCCCGCCGACGGGGCCAACACACTCTCCAACGTGCCGACCGCGGCCGACGCCGTCCCCGTCATCCGCCACCACCACGAGCGCTTCGACGGCACCGGATACCCGCAAGGCCTCAGCGGCGAAGACATCCCCATCGGCGCCCGAATCCTCCTCGTCGCCGACGCCTTCGACGCGATGACTGAGGACCGGCCCTACCGCAAGGCGATGCCGGTGGCCGCGGCGATCGAAGAGCTCAAGCGCTTCCGCGGCACCCAGTTCGACCCAACCGTCGTCGACGCCTTCTTCGCCGTACTCAAACGTACCGGACGCTACCCCGCGGAAACGGCAGACGCCGACACGGCGACCGCACCGTCCTCAGCCACCACCTAGGTAGCCACTCGCACAGCCCGCCAAGAAGGCGCCGTGCCTATCCACGAATTCGCCCTGATACGTTCCGCTTCGACGCGTCATGCCCTGGTCCCCAGATTTACCTTGTCTTCGTGCTTCCTCTCACTCTCTTAAACGCCTGATCACCGCATTAGCGCT
>JADFKG010000044.1 GCA_022565075.1 Chloroflexota bacterium
TTCCAATAGGGAGAACCGCAGAATTAACTAACGCAAGGCATTATACGGACGCCAACAACCGTCGGGCAATCCTAGTGACGGAATGCGCGCGTGCCCGTGAACACCATCGCCACACCGTACTCATCGCAGACCTCGATCGCCTCTTCGTCCCGCGCGCCGCCGCCCGGCTGGATGATCGCGGTGATGCCGGCGCGGCAGGCGTCCTCCACCGCGTCGCCCTTGGCAAACGGGAAGAAGGCGTCCGAGGCGATGACCGCGCCCTTGATGCGCTCACCAGCGCGCTCGATCGCCTGCTGCGTGGGCCAGAGGCGGTTCGGCTGACCGCCGCCGATGCCGATCGTCGCTCGCTCCCTGGCGATCACGACAGCGTTCGACTTAACGTGCTTCGCGCAGTTCCAGGCGAACCGCAGCTCGTCGGCCTCAGCCACAGTTGGCGCCCGCTTCGTTACGACACTGAGCTCCACGTCGGCGCCGCGAGCCGTGTCCGGTTCGTGCGCGAGCATGCCGCCCAGGAGCTGCCGAAATTCGACATCGGGATAGTCGCGGTCGGCGGATGGCGTCTGAAGAATGCGCAGGTCTTTTCGCTTGCGCAGCCGCTCCAGCGCCCGTTCCTCGTATCCGGGCGCGATGATGATGTCGTAGCGCTTGCCGCGCATCGCCTCCGTCATGTCCCAGGTCACGGGCCGGTTGACGGCGATGATGCCTCCGAACGGCGAGATCGGGTCCGAGTCGTACGCGCGTTGATAGGCGACGGCGATGTCATCGTGCGCTGCCACGCCGCACGGGGTGCCGTGCTTGACGATGACGACGACCGGCTCGTCGAAGTCGATGGCGCAGCGCCAGGCCGCGTCGGCGTCGAAGTAGTTGAGGTAGGACATCGCGAGCCCGTGCAGCTGTTCGGCGCCGACAGCGCCGACGGGCGCGGATGGGCTGGGATCGCGGTAAACAGCGCCGCGTTGGTGCGGGTTCTCGCCGTAACGAGTGTCCGCGATCTTCTCGAGCCCGATCGTCAGCTCAGCCGGGAATCCTCCGGGGGCGTCTCCGTAGGCGGCATCATCTCGCAGGTAGCCGGCGATCATCGTGTCGTAGATGGCGACGTGCTGGAACGCCTTGGCCGCCAGGCGCCGGCGATAGTCCTCGGGCACTTGCTTCATCGCCAGGTGGCCGAGCACTTCGTCGTAGTCGTCGGGGTCGACGAGAACGAGCACGTGCGGGTAGTTCTTGGCCGCCGCACGCAGCATCGTCGGTCCGCCGATGTCGATGTTCTCCAGCGCTTCGACCATCGTCACGTCCGGCTTCGCGATCGTCTCGCGAAACGGGTAGAGGTTCACGCAGACGAGATCGATCGGTGCGATGCCGTGCTCGGAAAGCTGCTCCATGTGCGCGGGCAGGTCGCGGCGGGCGAGGATGCCGGCGTGCACCGCCGGGTGCAGCGTCTTCACGCGCCCGTCCAGCAGCTCCGGGAACGACGTCAGGGAGGATACGGGCTGCACCGCCAGCCCGGCCTCCGACAGGTGCTTGTGAGTGCCGCCGGTGGAGTAGATATCGAACTCCAGCTCGGCGAGTTGCAGCGCGAAGTTCTTGAGGCCGCTCTTATCGTACGCCGCAAGGATGGCGACGGGGCTCAAGAACCGCCCTCGGCGAACTCGTTCGTATGCCAGATGTCGGTGAACTCCTGGGCGATCTCGTCGTCCACTTCGCCGGTGCCGTCGCAGAGCGGGCAGCTGACCGTGCCAGCCGTCGCCTCCGCCATGCCCTGGTACTCCATCATCTTGCCTTCTTCGATCCAGATGTAGGTGCGGTCAGGGTCGTAATCCAGACCCTCGACGGGGTGACCGCGGCCATCCTCCTCAACGATCATCACGCCGTCCGCCTGATTGGCGTGATCGCGGAAGAACGTGTCGAGCGCCGCGGTAGCGTTGGCCGCCTCGACCTGCTCCTCCCAGTCCGTCTCTTTGAAGTAGTTGCCGGGCCGGGCGGCGGCGGCGCGCAGGTCGATCTGCCCACCGCTGTCCTTCGGCTGGCGTTCGATGTAGAAGACGCGGAAGCGGGCCATCGCTACCTCCAGGTTACGCCGACGCCACGCGTCACCTCGCCGATGACCCACGACCCCGCTAGCTGTTGCGAAACTTCTGCGGCATTTTCCGGCGCGACGGCGACGATCACACCGACGCCCACGTTGAACGCGCTCAGCAGCTCCGCCTCGTCGAGGTTGCCGGTCTCCTGGATCAGGCGGAAGAGCGCCGGGGCGCGCCAGGACTCGCGGTCGAGGCGGGCGCCGAGGCCGTCCGGCAGGATGCGCGGCAGGTTGCCAGGGATTCCGCCGCCCGTGATGTGGGCGATCCCGCGCAGGTGAGCCAGGACTGGGCGCAGATCTGAGAGGTACGGGCGGTGGGGCACGAGCAGCGCGTCGCCGAGCGTGCCCTCGAGGCCCGGGTAGTTGCGCTCGAGGACGGCGCGTTCGGCCGCCGGATCGCCGCCCATGCCGACGTTGAACAGCCGCCGCACGAGCGAGTAGCCGTTCGTGTGCAGGCCGTTCGACGGCAGCGCGATGAGGACATCACCCTCCTCGATGCGTGAGCCGTCGATCACGGCGTCGCGCTCAACGACGCCGACGACGAAACCGACGAGGTCGAAGTCGCCGTCCGCGTAGGTGCCGGGCATGTCGGCCGTCTCGCCGCCCAGGAGAGCGCAGCCGGCCTGCCGGCAGGCGGCGACGCAACCGGCGACGAGTGCGGCCTTGGCGTCGTCCGAGAGGCCGCAGTTGCCGATGTAGTCGAGGAAGAAGAGCGGCTCGGCGCCGGTCGTCAGGACATCGTTGACGCAGTGGTTGACGAGGTCGTGCCCGACACCCTGGTAGCGCCCGAGAAGGCCGGCGATCTTGACCTTCGTGCCGACGCTGTCCGTGCTGGCGACGAGCACAGGCTCGTCGTAACTGCCGAGCTTGAAGAGTCCGGCGAAGGGGCCAACGTCAGCGAGCACTTCCGGGCGGCGCGCGGACTTCGCGAGCCCGGCGAAGCGGTCGACGAGCGCCTCGGCGGCGTCTACGTCAACGCCGGCAGCCGCGTAGGCGTCGGGGATCTCTGGCTTCTGGCTGGTCACACCGTTGGGCCTTGCACCACGTTGCGGGAACTCCTTCTGGAACGGGCGAACCCAATGATAGCGGGACGAGGCGTGCGGTGCTAGCCGCTGCCGGTTTCGCTGTCGGCAGTGGCGGCAGCGACAGGCACCTTCTTGGCCTTGCCGCGTCCGGGGCGTTCGAACACGAGCTTGTCCATCTGCAGCTGAACCGGCATCGGATAATCGCCGGTGAAACAGGCGGTGCAGAAAGAATCCTCGGGCTGCTCCACAGCGCGCATCAGGCCATCGAGCGAGAGGTAGGAGAGCGAGTCTGCGCCGATGTGCTGGCGGATGTCTTCGATCTCCTGGTGCGAGGCGATCAGCTCCCACTGGGTCGCCATGTCGATGCCGAAGTGGCAGGGGTGCACGATCGGCGGGGCGCAGATGCGCATGTGAATGCTCGCGGCGCCGGCGTTGCGCAGCATCTCGACCACCTTCGGCGTCGTCGTGCCGCGGACGATAGAGTCGTCGACGACGATGAGGCGCTTGCCCTCGATCACCTGGCGCAGCGGGTTGAACTTGAGACGGACGCCTTGCTCGCGCAGCCGCTGGTCAGGCTTGATGAAGGTGCGGCCCACGTAGCGGTTCTTGACCAGGCCCTCCGTGTACGGAATGCCCGACTCGTTGGCGTAGCCGATGGCCGCCGCCGTGGCGGAGTCCGGCACGCCGATCACGATGTCGGCATCGACCGGCGCCTCGCGGGCCAGCTCACGGCCCATGTTGGCGCGGGTGGGCTGCAGCAGCTTGCCGCGGATGACGCTGTCGGGGCGGGCGAAGTATATGTACTCGAACACGCAGAGGGCGTCGCGGCGCTTCTCCAGCGCCTGCTCGGCGTGCAGGCCGTCGCCATCGATGACGATCGCTTCGCCGGGCTCGACCTCGCGCACGAACTCCGCGCCGAGGTGATCGAGGGCGCAGGTCTCGGAGGCGATGACCCAGCCCTTGCCGTTGAGACGGCCGATGCTGAGCGGTCGCACGCCGTACGGGTCGCGCATGGCGATCAGTGAGTCCGGAGTGACGGCGACGAAGCAGTAGGCGCCAGACAACACCTTCATCGTGTTGGCGGCGCGTTCGAGCCACGAACTGCCCGGCGCGGACGCCAGCAGTCGCGCGGCGATTTCAGTGTCCGTCGACGTCTCGAAGTCCGTGCCGCCGTCCTCCAGGTCGGCCCGCAGAACGTCGGCGTTGAGCAGGTTGCCGTTGTGACCCAGCGCCAGCTCGCCGTTCGTGCCTTCGACGTGCACCGGCTGCGCGTTCTCGCTGCGGCTGGAGCCGGTCGTGGAGTAGCGCGTGTGGCCGATGGCGACGTGGCCGGGCAGGTGTCCCAGGTCGTGCTCCTCGAAGACCTGCGAGACGAGGCCCATGCCCGTGCGCACGTGGAGCGTCTGGCCGTCGCCGCTGGCGATGCCGGCGCTCTCCTGGCCGCGGTGCTGCAGGGCGTAGATGCCGTAGAAAGTGATGCGGGCTACGTCTTCGCCGGGTGCGTACACGCCGAAGACGCCGCACTTGTCCTTCCAGGAGTCGCTATGCACCGACAGACCCCATGAACCGGGGGGAAGAAGGGTCTCCGAGTGAAGTACTCAAGGCATTACTACAAAAGAGACTGCCCTTGGTGGCACAACGATTGTAGCATCGCCGCTACGTAAGCCACAACGACTCTCGTCAGGCGCTCGCCGCCATACGCCGGTGCTCTGTGCGGATGCAGCGGTCCATCACGACCTCGAGGCCGGCTTCACGCGCCTTCGCCGCCGCATCCTCGTTGACGATGCCCTCCTGCATCCAGATCACCTTCGCCCCGGCCGCGATCGCATCGTCGACGACGCCCGGAACGGCCTCCGGGCGGCGAAAGACGTTGACGATCTCTGGCGCCGCCGGGATCGAGGCGACCGTCGGGTAGGCCTTCTCGCCGAGCACTTCCGTCTCCGCCGGGTTGACCGGCAGGATGCGGTAGCCGGCTGCCTGCATGTACGCCGAGACGCTGTGTGAATCGCGCGCCTCGTCGCTGGAGAGTCCGACGACGGCGATCGTGCGGTACTTGCGGAGGATCTCCACCTCTGCGCTCATGCTAGCGCGACTTTTTCGCCGACTTGTTGGCGGCTTCCGCCGGCTCTTCCGGTTCGATCTCGGCCGTGATTTCGACCCGGCTGCCGGTCATTTCGGCGATCGCCTCCGCAGCGTCGATGGCGCGGTCCCAGCCCTCCTCGATCAGGTCGCCGGTGGCGCCGGCGATCACCTGCGCGATCGGCAGGCGCTTGCCGCTCACCTTAACCAGCACGATCTCCCAGGCGCGAAAGTCGAACGGGTGTGGACCGGGCGCGACGATCCCCTGCTCGAAGTCCTCGACGCAGATGTGATCGATCTTCCAGAACGGCACCAGGTCCATCGTGCCGATGCCGAGGCCGAGCACGCCCTGCTGAAAGCACACCGACTTCTTCGCTCTCTCGACGACGACGGCGGCGCCGATTACCGAATACACGAGGCCCATCGCCGCGAACGGCGCCAGCAACAGGCCCGGCAGCAGGATCAGCACCAGCACCGTGGCCGAGAGGTCGCCCGCGAACAGGACGACCGAAGCGAAGAGCGCCGCGCTGATCAGGAGGCCGGCCAGCGGGAAGATGACAGCTCCACGCTCCGGGCGCAGGTCGATCCGCCCTTCGCGCACGACGAGCACGCGACGGTCGAGGGGGATTCGCCTGGTTTCGCTCATTCCGTTCCGATTGTATCGCGGAGCGCGTTTGACGGCCCCCGTGACCGGCCATAGAATTCGAGCCGAGACCACCATGCGCAAAGACATCGTCGACATCCTCGCCTGCCCGATGGACAAGAGCCCGCTGGAGCTGTCCATCGATGAGGCCAACGGAGACGAGGTGATCCAGGGGATGCTCACCTGCAGTAAGTGCGGCGAAAAGTACCCTATCGAGGACCGCATTCCCAACCTCCTCCCGCCGGAGATGCGTGCCGGCTCAACCAACCAGCAGAAAGGCTGAACGTGGAACAATCGCAGCGCACGGGCCTGATCATCATGCTCGTCTCCGCGTTCCAGTTCGTGATCTTCTTCTGGGCGCTGACGCGGCGCAGCTACCTGGCCCTGGCCCTGCCCGTTCTCAGCGCGCTTGCCGCCGTCTCGGCGCTCGCCTTCTGGATCGGCTGGACGATGTTCACCGGCGAGGACGAAGAGCTCGATGAGATGAGCGAGCCGCCCGCGCCCGACGAAGCCTAGCCCGGCCCGTCGCCTGTCAGGCCGTCCCAGCGCTCCCCCGTGATCCGGCGCACGCCTGCATCGCCCGCTTCCTCTGCGAGATCCGCGATCGTGCGATTGAGGACGGGGTGCACAAGGCCCGCTGCGATCTCGGCAAGCGGCACCAGCACAAACGGGCGCTCGGCCATGAGAGGGTGCGGCACCGTGAGATCGTCCGTCTCGACGATATCGCTGCCGTAGAGGAGCAGGTCGAGGTCGATGAGGCGCGGCGCCCATCTCCTGGCTTCTGCGGGCCGGCCGATCTGACGTTCGACTGACTGCAAGAAGCGCAAGAGCGGCAGCGGCTCCAGCTCTGTTTCGATACGGCAGGCAGCGTTGTAGTACGGCGGCCCCTCGCTCCCGTCCAGCGTCACAGCCTCCGTTTCGAACAGCGACGAGACTGCCACGACGCGTTCGCTGCCGCTGATCGCACGCAACGCCGAGCGCAGGTTGGCCTCGCGGTCGCCGAGGTTGGCGCCGAGGGCGATGTAGACGTCAGCCACTGCGCTTGGCGAGGATCGCGTAGGTGAACGCTCCCTTCGCCACAAGGTCGTCCGATCCTCGCCGCCGCACCTCAGCTTCGGCGAACGCCACCGCGCGCCCGACGCGCAGTGTCCGAGCCTCACAGACCAGCTCGTCGCCAACGCGGGCGCCGGAAAGGAAGCTGACGCTCATATCGACCGTCGCGTGCGGCGTTTCGGCCATCGCCTCCAGGCCGCGGATCGTGACGATGGCGTGCCCGGTGGCCTCGTCCATGAGCGTCGTGATGACGCCGCCGTGGACGACCCCGTTCGGGTTCATGTGCTTCTCTTCGAGCATCAACGACATCACGCTGACGCCCTCGTCAAACGAGTCGATCGTCCCACCGAGCATCTCCATGATCCCGCTGGTTGGTGCATCTGATGGATCCCTCACTTCTCCTCCTTCCAGCCGCGCACGATGGCGTCGGCCATGCGCGCGACGCGCGACATCTCCTTAACGTCGTGCACGCGCACGATGTCGGCCCCGCCCGCGACGGAGATGGCGACCGTCGCCGCTGTGCCCTCGAGTCGTTCCTCAGCCGGCAACCCACCGAGCACGGCGCCGATCGTCGACTTGCGCGACGTGCCGATGAGGAGCGGCCGGCCAACGACCCGCAGCTCCCCCAGACGGCGGAGCATCTCCAACGCCTGCTCGTTCGTCCAGCCGAAGTTGAAGCCGGGGTCGAGGATCACGCGCTCCTCCGGCAGTCCGGCCTCGCGGGCGATGCGCAGGCTTTCGAGCCAGCCCTCGATGACGTTACCGATCGTGTCTTTGAACTCGCGGCCGCGCTGGTAGTGCATCGCTACGACCGGCACGCCAGCCTTCGCGACGACGCCCGCCAGCGCGGGCTCGCGGCGGAAGCCGTAAACGTCGTTCACGAGCGCGGCTCCGGCTTCGATCGCCGCCTTCGCAACGTCCGCCTTGTACGTATCGATGCTCACCGGCACGTCCAGCTCTCGCGCCAGCCGCTCGACGACGGGAATCGTGCGCCGCAGCTCCTCCTCCGCGTCGATCTCCTCGGCGCCGGGCCGCGTCGACTCGCCGCCGACGTCGATCATGTCGGCTCCGTCCTCGCACATGCGGACCGCCAGCCGGACCGCCGCGTCGACGTCCGTGCCGACGCCGTCGCCGGAGAACGAGTCGGGCGTGACGTTGAGGATGCCCATGACGTACGTACGCTCACCCCAGGCGAACTGGCGCCCACCGATGGTGATCGGCGCCGGCTGATGCTGCGTCGCGGCCTGCATGACAGCCCTAGCCTATAATGCGAACCACCCCGAGACGCAACCGAGGCACCCATGACCGCCTACCCGAACCCGGACATCCTGGCCGAAACGGACTGGCTCGCCGAGCACATCGGCGACCCGGGCGTGCTTGTCGTTGACTGCGACGAGTTCCCGGCCTTCATGCGCCTGCACATCGATGGCGCCGTCGGCCTGCGCACGCACCACTACTTCAAGGCGACCGGTGATTCGGCGTCGGGACCGGGCATCGGCACCCACATCATGGACCCGGAGAGTTTCGCCGAAACGATGTCACGGCACGGCATCGGGGACGATACGCAGGTCGTCGCCTACGACAACATGGGTGGGCTGTACGCGGCGCGGCTGTGGTGGGCGCTCGACTACCACGGCCATTCGAAGTGCCGCGTGCTCAACGGCGGCTTCCGCAAGTGGTACGAAGAAGGCCGCCCCGTCTCGATGGAGATGCGACACGTCGAGCGCGCGCAGTTCACCGTCCGCGGCGTGCGAGATGACACCTGCGCGCGGCTGGACGACGTGCGAGCCGCGATCGACGACGACGACACGGTGATCTGGGACGTCCGGGCGAAGGGCGAACACACGGGCGAGGACCAGCGGGCGAACAAGCACGGGGGCCACATACCCGGCGCCGCGCACCTCGAATGGCTGGACATGACGGTCTCGCCGCCGGTCCGCTCCGGGCTACTGCTGCCGCCGGACGAGATCAGCCGCAAGCTGGCAGGCGCCGGGATCGTGCCGGAAAAACGGGTGATCACGCACTGCCAGGCGGGCATTCGCGCCGCGCAGGCCGCGTTCGTCCTGCGCCTGATGGGCTACCCGCGCGCGCTCAACTACGACGCCTCGTGGGAAGAGTGGGGCAACCGCGACGACACGCCGATCGTGACGTAGGCGAATGTCGACGAAGAGACGGAAGCAGCCGATCCCCCGGCACGCGCCTGACCGTGCTCAGAGCGGCGGGCGGCGGCTGTGCCAGTCCGTAGCGCTCTCGTAGGCGTGCGCCGCGCGCATGACGGTCGCCTCGTCGAACCAGCGGCCGGCCAGCTGCAGACCGATCGGCAGACCGTCGCCGGTGAAGCCGCAGGGCACCGAAATCGCCGGCGTGCCCAGCAGGTTGAACGGGTTCGTGTTGCGGATCAGGCTGAGCGTCGTCGATAGATCGCTCTGATCGATCGGCCGCGCGGCGACCATCGTCGTCGCCGTCGCCACCAGGTCGATCTCGCCGAACACGTCTTCGCGCCACGCCTCGACGAGGGTCTCGCGGAAGCGTAGCGCCTGAATGTAGTCCGCCGCCGGGTAGGCCGCGCCCAGCTGCAGCCGGTAACGCACGTCCTCGCCGATATCCTCGGGCCGCTCTCGCATCGCGGCCCGGTGGAACGTGAACGCCTCGGGCAGCATAATCGCGGCGATCGCGCCCGGCATCTCGTCCGTGTGGGGCGGCGAGAACTCGCTCACCTCCGCGCCGAGACTTTCGAGCTGGCGCACGGCCGCCCGGAACGCCTCTTCGACCTCCGCGTCGACGCCCTCGCCGAAGTAGCGGTCGGGGACGCCGATGCGAAGGCCCCGGACGCCGTCGCCGAGCGTCGCCCCGTAGTCCGGAACGTCGGCCCGGTGCGAGGCCGGATCGCCTGCGTCGTGGCCGGCGATCGCCCGCAGAACGATGGCGGCGTCCTCGACGTTGCGGGTCAGGGGGCCAGCGTGGTCGAGCGACGAGCTGAGCGGCAACAAGCCGCGGCGACTGACGCGGCCGAACGTCGGCTTGATGCCGGTGAGGCCGCAGAGGGCAGCCGGGATGCGGATGCTGCCGCCGGTGTCGCTGCCCATTCCGGCGAAGCAGAGGCCGGCCGCCACAGCCGCGCCCGCGCCGGAGCTGGAACCGCCGGTGATATGGCCGGTGTTCCAGGGGTTCCGCGCCGGGCCCGTGTGCGGGTTGATACCCGTGGCGCCCAGCGCGATCTCGTGCAAGTTGAGCGTGCCCAGGACGATCGCGCCCGCCGCCCGCAGACGCCGCGTCACCTCTGAGTCCTCCTCCGAGACGACGTCGTGGAAGATCAGCGACGCCGCGGTCATCGGAGCGCCTGCCACGGCGAAGATGTCCTTGAGCGCGACCGGGATGCCGTGCAGCGGCCCACGATACCCACCGTTGGCGATCTCGTCGGCGGCTTCGCGGGCGGCGGCGCGCGCTTCGCCGGCGAGCACGGTGATGAAGGCGTTGAGCCGCCCGTCCAGCGCCTCCACTCGCGCGAGACAGGCGTCCACAAGGTCGACGGGGGAGAGTTCGCGCCGCTCGATCAGCCGCGCCGCCGCGGCGATCGAGAGCCAGTGCAGGTCAGTTGCCATGGATCCGTTGGCCATCGACTGGCGGAGGAACCCACACGGACGGCGGGCCGCGCTGTCCCGTTACGAGGGTCACGACCGCGGCGGCCAAACGAACGTCCTCGCGGGTGATCTGCTGGTCCATGGTGACAAAATTAGCAGCAAAATGTTGACACCGAAAGCTTGTGCGGGCCGATAATAGGCAAAAGCATAAGCATTTTACGCGTTATGCTTGACACTGGTACCCGGCAAGCTATAACTTGCGGTGAGAACGAAAACACATATGTTTTTCACTTCCGGAAACGCACCGGAGCCTATTGGCGAAGGCGACCTCCGCCAAAGGAGTCTCTCATGAGCGTGAACATCCAGGAGCAGTTCCAGAAGTTGGGCCTCGGAGAGAAGATCATTCTCATCGCGGGCCCTTTGCTCTTTATCGTCAGCTTTCTGCCGTGGTACAGCATCTCCTTCGAAGCGTTTGGCTTCAGCGAAAGCATCACCCGCAGCGCCTGGCAATCGCCCGGTGCAATCTGGTCGATGCTGGCCGTGTTTATTGGCCTTGTCATGACCGGCCTCATCGCCGCAGTCAGGTTCGGGAACGTGAAGCTTCCCGAGATGCCTCAGGGAGTGACCTGGGGCCGGATCATGCTGGGCCTGGGTTCTGCCTCTGCGCTGCTCGTCGTGATCAAGCTCATCAGCGAGTCGAGTTTCCTGGGCTTCGGCTTCTACATCGGGATTATCTTGGTCATCGCGCTGGCCGCCGGCGGATTCCTGACGTTCCAGGAAGAGAAGCGGGGCGGACGCGCAGACGCCGGCCCGGCTGGCGGAGGCACCGAGCCGCCTGGAGGCGGGGGAGCAGACGCCGGTCCATCGATTTAGCGTCCGCGGCGGGCGGGATCAGAACCAGCAAATGATACCTGCCATTTCGCGATGGCACGGGTGGCAGGTTGTTTAGCGGAGGGCGCAAATGACGAGCGATCTTATCCTCTCCCGACTCCGCCGCATGATCATGCTGGACACGACCGTGTTCCCGGAGGTGCGCGACGATCGTAGCTTCACGTCGATCGTGGCCGGTCTCGCTGTCGGCGCCGTCTTCCTGGCTGGGCTGGGCGCTTTCCTCTACGGCCAGACGGTGCTGCCGTTCACGCCGGACAACTGGTTCCTGGAGACGGCCATCATGGGCAGCATCTTCACGATCATCCTGCTGTCGGCATCGATCGCGCTGACGTACGTCGTGCTGGCGGAGATCTTCAAGGTGCCGGTCACGCCTGACGGGCTGGGGCGAGTGATGGCGCTGTGCTACACGGTCTATGCGCTCAGCTTTTTCGTCTTCCTGCCGGAGGTCGGCTTCACCTTCGGCATGCTGTCGATCGCCGCGATGTTCTACTACACGGTGAGTGGGGTGCGGGCCGCCGCCCCGGAGGCGAGCGCCGGTGCCGCCGTGCTGTCCGTCGGCGCAGGGTTCGTGCTCTGGATCACCGTGATGGCGCTGATATCAGACCCGGGCGACAACTTCTTCAACGGCCCCTTCGTCTACAGCATCGGCGACTAAGAGGACGGGTCGTCGCCTGTCGGCACTTCGCTGATCTCGCCGTCCGTGATGCGGAAAGCGCGCACCACCGGGTTTTCCTGGTCCTCCAGCGACACCAGCACGTAGTAAGGGTCCGGCCAGTTGGTCGCCAGGCGCACGTCCGTCGGCGAAGGGTAGGCCTCGCTGCGCGTGTGTGAGTGGTAGACGGCCAGGAAGTCCCAGCCGTTGTCGTCGATGTCGTGCAGGAAACGCAACAGCTCGCGGTCGTCCACCCGGTAGCGGAACTCGCTGTCCTCGGAGTTCGTCGCGCGAACGACCTTAACGGTCTTCCCGTCCACGCCGGCCAGCATTCCGCAGCACTCCTTGGGGAACTGCTCGCGCGCGTGGGCGATCATCTGCTCCCGGACGTCGTCACTTAGCGGCAGCATCAGTCGGCGACCGGGCCGACGTAGCTGGCGTCGATGTGCGCGTCTAACTCCTGGTCGTGGCCAAAGACGCCTCTGACCCGCACCTCGCGGCCAACGAGTGCATCGAGCGGATCCTGGCCCGTGTAACGCCGGATGATGACCGCGAGGTTCTCTTCGCCGACCAGCTGGT
>JADFKG010000189.1 GCA_022565075.1 Chloroflexota bacterium
TGCCACGGCCACAGCACCAGCCCCGCGAGCCCCCCGCGCAGGCCGCGCGTCGTCGCCTGGGCGGTCAGTTCCACGCGGCTGTTCTCTTCGTCCAGGGGCACGATGCGGAAGGAGTGCCAGTCCAGCGTGATCTGGTACTCCTTCTCCTCCGGGTCGCGGACGGGCGAGAAGACGATGAACTCCGGAGGAACCCACTCCGTGATCTCGAACTCAAACGCCTGATCTGCGCCGTGTTCATCCTCGACGTGCGCGCGGAACCGCGTGCCGGGGCCCTCGCTGAGCTGCGTCGTCATCTCGATGCGGCTCCAGGCCTTGTTCCAGCGCTGCGCGTTGCCGACGTCGGATACCACCGCCCACACCTTCTCCGGCGTCGCGGGGATCGAGATCGAGACGGTCACAGACGGCATCGCCTAGCGCCTCCTCTGGCCGTGTCTACGTCGGCCTTTCATAGAACCTAGTTTAGCCGATGCGGCGCGGCCGGTTTCGCGCCGTGAAACCCGTCACTGTCGGCGAATTGGCCTGCGCGTTAGAATCGAACGTATGAAGCAAGGCGCTACAGGTGTCGACATAATCGAAATCGCTCGTATCGAAGCCTCGCTGGCGAAGTTCGGCGACCGCTTCCTCCAGCGTGTCTACACGCCGCTCGAAATCGCCTTCTGCCGCGGCCGCGCCAGCGAACTGGCGGCGCGCTTCGCCGGCAAAGAAGCCGTGATGAAGGCGCTGGGCACGGGCGCTCACGGCGTCGCCTGGCGCGAGATCGAGATCCTCCCCAACCACCGCGGCAAACCCCTCGTCTACCTCCACGGCAGGGCAAAGGCCAGGGCCGAACGCATCGCCCTCCAGGGCATCGACATCAGCCTCAGCCACAGCCGCGAGCTCGCCGTCGCCTTCGTCGTCGGCGTTTCGCGCGACCTCGAACCCGACCGGGACCACTGGCGCGAGCGGTTCGCCGGAATCCTCCGCGAAAGAGGGCAACTCACATGACCAGCTCGCCCGAGCACCGTGGCGACGCCCCGATCTCCACTGCGCCGCTATCCCTGGAGGAGCTCGCCAGCCGCACCGCCGAACCCGCGGACAAGCTCGAAGCCTGGCGCACCCGCGGACTGATCGGCCGCGAGGGTGAAGACGTCTTCAGCGTCGAGGACATCGGCCGTGTGCGCCTCATCCACCAACTGCTCCACTACGGGCACTCGCTCGATGACATCCACAACGCCCTTCACAACCCGGACGCCGTGCGGCAGTTCTATCTGGACGAGATGACGAGCCACCTCTCCGCGCTCAGGTTCACGCTGGCTGAGTCAGCCGAACTGGCCGGGCTGGATCTCGATCAGGCGAAGACGTTCGTAGAAGCGACGGGAGTCGCGGACAGCGGCGGCATGCTGGAAGAAGACGACATCGGCTTCCTCCGCTCGCTCAAGGTCGCCCTCGACTCCGGTTACCCTCCAGAGGCCCTCGTCCAGGTCCTGCGAGTCTACGCCGACCTCATGCGCCGCGCGGCGGAGGTCGGCCATCTCACGTCGCATCTCTACCTCCACCAGGCCATGAAGGACACGGGTGTGGAAGACACTCAGGAGCGCCTGGAGAAGACGTTCAGCCGCGTTGAACCACTCGTGGAGCCGGCGCTCATGTACTTCTTCCGCAAGGGTGCGATCCAGGCCGCCTGGGACGACATGCTCATGCACCTCGAAGAGGAGTCGGGCCTGGCCGACCTGCCGGAGATCCCCGGCCAGATCCGCCAGGCGATCATGTTCGTCGACCTCGCCAGCTTCACCCCCCTGGCCGAGGCGATGGGCGACCTCAAAGCGGCCGAGATCGTGGACCGCTTCGCGGAGATGGTGCGCATCGCCAACGTGCGCTGCCATGGCCGCGTCGTCAAGCAGATCGGCGACGGCTTCATGATCGTCTTCCCGGAGTGCTATTCCGCCGTCTCCTTCGCTCTCGAACTGCAGCAGCGTGCCGTCTCAGAGCCACAGTTCCCGGCGATCCGCGTCGGTCTCCACTACGGCCCTGTGCTCTACCGCGAGGGCGACTACATCGGCTCCAACGTCAACATCGCCTCGCGCCTGGCCGGGCGCGCGGACCGGCACCAGATCCTCGTCTCGGCCGCCGTGCGTGACCGCGCCCGCGAACTTGAGGGCGTCGAGTGGACGCGCCTCGGCAAGCAGCGCCTCAAGGGCCTCGCCGCCGAAGTCGAGCTGTTCGAGCCCAGGCCTGCCACAGCCGAGACGATCGAGAAGGTGATCGACCCGGTCTGCGGAATGGAGCTCGGCAAGGGCGAAGTCGCCGCCCATCTCACCCGCGAAGGCGTCGACCACTCCTTCTGCTCAGACGACTGCCTGCGCCAGTTCGTCCGCGCCCCCGAGAAGTACACCACCGCCTCCGCCTGAGCGTCCCTGCACCTCGCCGACGCGCGCACATCCCCCGCACCGCGTCCCGCTCACCCTGAGGCTCTCGAAGGGCGAGCCGGGCAACCACGCCGCGACTGGTGATAAGATCGCTCCGAGAAGCTCGTGATGCACGAGGGGGGGAGAGTATGTTGACGATCTCCTATCGTAAGCAGACGGCGCTGTTGGCGCTGACGGGCGTGGTCATCGCGGTCGCGCTGGCCGGGAGCCTGGCTCCCGCGACCTCTACCCAGCCTGGCGGTCAGACGTTCGAAGTTACTTCCACGACCGACGACGTCGA
>JADFKG010000045.1 GCA_022565075.1 Chloroflexota bacterium
TTGCCTTTGTTCACCGCCTCTGACCTCCCGGAGTACTCGCAGGCGCCTTCCTCGGGGCTGCCCGCCGCTGTCGGCGTCGGCGTCTCCCGGCAGACCGGGCCCCACAGACCGCGCTCCGCCGAGCGTGCCTCTGCCTCCAGGCCGTCGAACAGCTCCTGGTAGCGGACGTCCGGCGGGTAGGCGCTGGCCTGGGCATATCCGTCGCGGACGAGCAGGGCGTTGACCATCTCCTGGGAGTTGAGCCACACGTAGCGGAGCAGCCGCCCGAACCTATCCGTATCGGAGACGTCCCCCTCCAGTCCGACGATGAGGCCTTCGACAAGCGCTTTGTTGGCGGCGCTCGCCTCTTCGCCGAAGCAGCCGACGGGCCGTCGCGGATCGACTGTCTCCGGCGTATCGATGCCGATGTAGCGCACTTTGTGCGTCTCGCCCTCGATCTCGACTTCGATCGTGTCGCCGTCGACGACGCGCACGACCGTCGCCGGCGTCGTGCCGTCCGGGAACGATGGCGGCGGGCTCGCGGTCGTGAGCGCCGTTTGCGTCGCTCCCGGCGGGTCTTGCGGGGGCGTCTCGTCGTCGCAGGCCGCGAGCACGAACAGCGCCAGGATGGCGGCCGCGATCGCCAGGACGACAGTCGCTGGGGCGGTTCGCGGTCCGCGCCTACGCATCAGGATTCGCAGCCAACGCCGTCCTTATTGCCGTCGAACCCGTGCGGGTCCGGCTGAAGCACCGTGAAGTCAGTGTAGGGGATGTCGCCACAATTGAGGTCGGGCGGGTGCGGGTCGATGCAAACGGTTGGATAGGAGGGATCACAGTTGGCTCTTGGCGTCGTAGCCACAGGCGCAGGCGGTGGCGTTGGTGCCTGCGTCGGTGCCGCGGTCGGCGGTTGGGTCGGGGCGGCCGTCGGTGGCGCGCTTGGTGTTGGTGACCCGGTTGCGGTTGGCTTCGGCGATGCCGATGCGGCTGGCGAGTCCGCCGCCGCCGTGGCTGTCTCGGAGACCGAAACGGTCTGTGTCGGCGTTGGTGTGGCTGTTCCTTCGTCTGACGATTCGTCTCCGCCGCCAGTGGCCGACGCGATGATGGCCAGCAGGATGAATCCCGTCACGCCGAACGCCCCGCCCTTCCACCACCACGAAAGCGCCCAGAAGCGCTCCCACGCTTTCCTTAGCTCTTCGACCATCGTGTACCCCCTCGTAAACTTGAGGCTGCAAGTATCAGCCGTCTGAGACCTACGGTTCGACGCCGTGCTCCCGCAGCAGCGACAGGAACGCCGCCTCGTCCATGACGTCGATGTCGTAGCCCTCGGCCTTCGCCAGCTTCGAGCCCGGGTCGGCGCCGGCGACGAGGTGCGTCACCTTGCGTGTCACGCTGCTCACGGCTTCGGCGCCCAGCGCCGCCACGAGGCTCTCGGCGCGGCTGCGGGACATCGCGGCCAGCGTACCGGTGAAGACGAACCGCTCACCCCTCAGCGGGCCTTCGGTGCGCTTATTACGCCGTTGCTCCATGTTCACGCCGGAGCGCCGCAGCTTCTCGACGATCGCCTTCTTCTTCCGGTCGCGAAAGTAGGCGCGGACGCTCTCGGCGATGCGCGGGCCGACGCCTTCGATCTCCGCGATCTCGTCCTCGGACGCGGCGGCCAGCCCGTCCAGCGAGCCGAACTGGTCCGCGAGCAGACTCGCGATCTCGCTGCCGACGTGGCGGATTCCGAGCGCGAAGAGGAGCCGGTCGAGGTTGCGTCCCTTCGCCGCCTCAACGTTGGCGAGGATCTTGTCGGCGAGCTTTTCGCCCATACGCGGCAGTTCGATCAGCTTCTTCTTCCTGAGGCGGTAGATGCCGGCCGGATCCTTGATCAGGCCGTTCTCGAGGAGGATTTCGATCCACTTCTCGCCGAGGCCTTCGATGTCCATGACGTGCACGAAGTGCGTTATCCAGCGGAACATCTGCGCCGGGCAAGTCATGTTGGAGCAGTAGGCCATCGCCTCGCCCTCCGGTCGCTCGACGTCGCTCTTGCAGACGGGGCACTTCTTCGGCAGCCGGTAGCGGCGCTCCCTGCCTGTGCGGCGGCTGACGACGGGCCCGACCACCTGCGGGATGACGTCGCCGGCGCGCTGGACGATCACGATGTCGCCTACGCGAATGTCCTTGCGGCGAATGTCGGCCTCGTTGTGCAGCGTGGCTTGCCTGACGATGACGCCACCGACCTGCACCGGTTCCAGCTCTGCGTACGGGTTGAGGCTGCCGGTGCGGCCGACGTTGATCGAGATCTTGTTCAGCTTCGTAGTCGCCTGCATCGGCGGGAACTTGTAGGCGATCGCCCAGCGCGGTTCGCGGCCGACGTAGCCCAGCTCGTCCCAGAGCGAGATGTCGTCGATCTTCACGACCATGCCGTCGATCTCGTAGTCGAGGTCGTGGCGGCGCTCTTCCCAGCCGTTGTAAAAGCGCTGGACGTCCTCCAGGTCCGAGAACGTCTCGGCGTCCGGATTTGGCCGGAAGCCCAGCTCGTGCAGCCAGCGCAGCGTCTCATGGTGCGTCGCCGGCGCCGCTCCGTCGTCCGCCCAGCCGAGCTGGTAGACGAAGATGTCGAGACGCCGCGAGGCCGTCACGCGCGAGTCGAGCTGGCGCACTGAACCGGCGGCCGAATTACGCGGATTGGCGTACAGTGGCTCGCCGCGTTCGGCGCGGTCTTCGTTGAGCTGCTCGAAGACCGTCTTCGGCATGTAGACCTCGCCGCGCACCTCGAAGCGGGCGGGGTACTTCTTTCCCCGCAGCTTCATCGGGATGCTGCGGATCGTGCGCAGGTTCTCCGTGATGTTCTCGCCGTGGTAGCCATCGCCGCGCGTGGCGCCCTGGACGAAGCGGCCGTCCTCGTAGACGAGCGCCACGGCCAGGCCGTCGATCTTCGGCTCGCATACCATCTGGAAGTCGTCGCGGCCGGTGAGTTTGGCGGCGCGCTTGTGCCACGCCTCCAGCTGATGGTAGTTCTGGGCGTTCGCCAGCGAGAGCATCGGCAACCGGTGCTCGACCACGCCGAAGGCGGTTGCGGCCTGTCCGCCGACGCGCTGCGTGGGCGAATCGGGCGTGATCAGCTCCGGGAAGTGCTCCTCGATCGCTCGCAGGCGGCGTATCAGTTCGTCGTAGTCGGCGTCGGGCACCTCAGGCGCGTCTTTCACGAAGTAGAGGTAGTCGTGGTAGTTGACCTGCGAGCGCAGCTCTTCGGCTTTGATCTGGGCTTCGCGGACGTCGTCGACGTTGCAGGACATCGTGGCGCTAGCGTATTACGGCGCTCGCCAAATGGGAACGCCGCCGCGACGCGCGTAATGCGGCCGTAACGCGAGCACGGTATCCTTCGGCACTATGAGTGAGATAGTCCGCTCGGCGACCGAAGCCGACATGCCGGCGATCCTCGACATCTACAACGAGGCGATCCTGCACTCGACGGCGACGTTCGACATCGAGCCGCAGACCCTCGACGAGCGGTTGCAGTGGTTCCGCGAGACCAGGCCCCCGCATTGCGTGATCGTCGCCGAGGAAGAGGGGCGGGTGGTCGGCTGGGGCTGTCTGCGCGGCTTCCGGACCAAGGTCGCCTATCGCTTCACGGCGGAGGACTCCGTCTACATTCACGAGGAGCACCGCGGCCGAGGCGTTGGCACGCGGCTGCTAGCCGAGCTCATCGAGCGGGCGAAGAAGGGTGGCTTGCACACCCTGATGGCCGGCGTCACTGAGGGCAACCCGGCGAGCGAGGCGCTGCACAAGCGTTTCGGCTTCGTCGAGGCCGGGCGCGACCGGGAGGTCGGATACAAGTTCGAGCGCTGGCTGGACGTCGTCTGGATGCAGCTGATGCTGCCGCCGGCCGAGTGACTGGCGTCACAGCCTGCGTTCGGCTGCGTGCTACAATTTTCGCGTGAAACTGGTCATCGTTGACTACGGCGCGGGCAACCTTCACTCGGTTGCCAAGGCGGTGGCGAGCCAGGGCGTGCGGGCCCTCGTCACGTCCTCGGCGCGCTACCTGGACGACGCCGACGCGGTGATCGTGCCGGGCGTCGGCGCGGCGGCCGATACGATGGCGAACTTGCGCAAACACGAGCTTATCGAGCCGATCCGCGAGTATATCGACTCCGGGCGCCCGTTCCTGGGCGTGTGCATGGGCCAGCAGGTGCTGTTCGACGTCAGCGAAGAAGGCGGGGAGCACGAATGCCTCGGCGTGCTGCCGGGGCGGGTCGTGCGCCTGCCGGACGGGCTCAAGGTGCCGCACATGGGTTGGAACCGGGTGCACGTCGCGCGCCAGCACCCGATCTTCGAGGGCATCGACGACGGCTCCTACTTCTACTTCGTGCACTCCTACTTCCCGCAGCCCGACGATCCGGCCGTCGTCATCGGTGAGACGGACTACGGGATCAGGTTTGCCTCTGTGGTGGCGCGTGACAACGTCGTGGCCACGCAGTTCCACCCGGAGAAGAGCGGCGACAACGGGCTCAAGTTGTACGGGAACTTCCTGCGCCTCGCTCGGGGCGTGGAGGCAGCGTGATGACGATTCAGGACGACGAAGGGTTCGAAGGGGTGGAGTTCGATGCGCCGGCCGGGTCTTTCCGGTCCGGGCGCTCCCACGCGGACGACGAGTATCGCGCGGTGCAGCGCGACGTGCACAAGAGGATGAGGTTCTTCCGCCACCTGTCGACGTTCGTAACGGTGATCGCCGGGCTACTGGTGGTCGATATCGTTACGGGGCCGGGCGAGTTCTGGGTGCAGTGGGTGGCGCTGGTCTGGGGCGTCGTCCTTGGCGTGCACCTGCTCAACGTCTTCGTCTTCGACGCCCTCCTGGGGCGCGAAGCGGAGCGTCGCATGATTGAACGAGAGTTGCGAAAACGCAACGACGGCGGGTAGGAAATCGTACCTTCTCACATAAGTAACGACGTTTGAGGACCCGTTTGGTTGCGGGTAATCGTGACAGAATAACCCCGATGGAGATAATTCCGGCGATCGACATTCGCGGCGGCCGTTGCGTGCGCCTCGATCAGGGTGACTACGACCGTGAGACCGTGTTCGCCGATGATCCGGTGGAGGTGGCCCAGCGCTGGGAGAAGGCGGGCGCCAAGCGCCTTCACGTCGTCGACCTGGACGGCGCCAGAGACGGCAAGCCACAGAACGAAGACGTCATCCGCCGCGTTCTCGAGGCGGTTTCCGTCGCCGTTCAGGTCGGGGGCGGCGTACGCGACGTTTCGGTCATCGACCGCTACGTGAAGGCCGGCGCGGACCGCGTGGCGATGGGCACCGCCGCCGTCAAGGACCAGACGACGCTGGTAAACGCCGTCTCGCTCTTCCGTGGCCGCATCATCGTCGGCGTGGACGCCCGAGACGGCATGGTGGCCACGGAAGGCTGGCGGGAGACTTCAGAGGTGCGTGCGCTGGACCTGGTCCGCCAGCTCTCCGAATTCGGTGTCGAGCGCATCTTTTACACTGACATCTCGCGCGACGGCATGCTGGGCGGGCCGAACTTCCTTGCGATTCAGGAGGTGGTGGAGCACGTGGCCGGTCTGCCTTCACCGATGGCGGTGATCGCCTCCGGTGGCGTCTCTGCGGTCGAGCACATTGAGCGTCTGCGCCTGATCGGCGTCGAGGGCGTGATCATCGGCAAGGCGCTCTATACGGGCGCCTTGGATATTAGCGAGGCGCTGGCGGCAGCGAAGTCCTAACGGCACGTAGAAGCAGGATCGTGCGCCCGATATACTGAGACTCGCTTACGTTAGGAGGTCTGCCCCATGGTAACCGGATCGTCAGAGATCGGAATCCCCGAAGACATACGAGACATCGTTAAGGGCGCCGTCACAGGCATCACCCAGTTCATCGACGCCGAGGTGCTGCCGCTTGAGCAGGATCTGGGCGATCTCCTGATCGACGAGCGTAAGTTCTTCGACGAGCGCGGCAAGGCTGTACCTGAGGCCATGGAGGCGCGCAAGCAGGTACGGATGAAGTCGGCTGCGGCGGGGTACTACGGCATGTTTGCGCCGGAATCCGTCGGTGGCGGCGGTCTGGGCGTGCGCATCATGGTGTTCGTCGAGGAGGCGATGTACCGCAAGTACGGTCCCGGCCGGCCGCTGATCACGTGGGCGAAGGGCTTCCTCAGTCAGCCGACGATCGCGTCCTTCGTGGACGGACCGTCGCACATGCTCGTCCCCGTGAGCGATACGGTTCGCAAGGAGTTCATGCCGTCGATCGCCAGCGGTGAGAAGACCGTCTGCTTCGCACTGAGCGAGGCGAACGCTGGCTCCGACGTCTGGGGTTTGCAGACGAAGGCGAAGCGCGACGGCGACGATTGGGTGATCAACGGCAGCAAGACGTGGATCACGAACTCGCCGTACGCTGACTACGCCATCGTTTTCGCGGTGACGGACGAAGAGATGGTCAAACAGCACAAGGGCGGCATCAGCGCCTTCTTCGTGGAGACGGACGCACAAGGATATAGCTTCGATGGCGTGCTTCCCGTCATGGGACACGCGGGCGGCGACTGTGGCGCGATGACGTTCGAGGACGTGCGCATTCCAGCAGACCGCCTCATCGGCGCCGAGAACCAGGGCTTCCAGATCGCGATGTTCGGCATCTCCGAAGGGCGTGTGTCGATCTCCGCTAACTGCGTGGGCATGTGTGGCTATGCGCTGGACCGGTCGCTTGAGTACGCGCAGAACCGCATGAGCTTCGGCAAACCGATCTCGGAGTACCAGGCGATCCAGTTCATGCTCGCGGACATGGCGATCGACATCTATACGATGAAGTACATGGTGCTGCAGACGGCGACGCTGATCGAGGCCGCCATGACGACGGGCCGCCTGCCGATCAAGGAGATCTCGATGTGCAAGGCTTACGCGGTCGAGAAGACGCAGGCGACCTATGACAGGGCGATTCAGGTCCACGGCGGGATGGGCCTTTCCAACGAGCTTTCACTGAACGAGGGCTTCCGCATCGCCCGCACGCTGCGCATCCCGGACGGCACCGGCGAGATCCAGCGCCGCACCATCGCCAAGCAGATGCTGCGCGGCGACACGGTCTTTTAGGCAAGGCTGCTTGCCTCCGGCGAACGGGGGCGGCCGCACGGCCGCCCTTGTGCTAGCGCCATGAGCGTGGAGATCGTCGTCTTCGCCATGGTTGTCGCCTTTGCGGCGGCGACGGTACAGTCCGTGACTGGCTTCGGCTTCTCGCTCACGCTGGTACCGCTGCTGGCGGTCGCCTGGGAGCCCAAGGCGGCCGTGCCGGTGTCGCTGCTGCTCGGTCTGGCCACTAACGTCGCCTTGCTGACACAGGTGCGAGGGCAGGTGACGGTGCGCAGGCTGCCCGGCCTGTATCTCGGCCTGCTCATCGGCATCCCGCTGGGTGTCCTTTTCCTGGAGCGGGTCGATGCTGACACGCTGCAGATGACGGTGGGCGTCGTCGTCTTCGCGGCCACGGTCCTCCTCTATTTGCAGCCGTCGATCGATGCCGGTCACGATTCCTTTGGGCTGCGGCTCGGTGCCGGCATGATGGGCGGTGCGCTCACCTCCGCGACCAGCATGGGTGGGCCGCCCGTCGTTCTATACCTGCTTGGGCGCGAGACGGAGATAGACCGCTATCGCGCCACGCTCCTGGCCTACTTTCTGCCGTCGGGCGTACTCGCGGTGGCGGCGTTCGTCATCGTCGGAAGGGTCGACGCGGACGTCCTGATCATCTCCGGCGCAGCGCTGCCCGCCGTCGTCGCCGGTATCCTCACCGGCGGTTGGTTGCGGACTCATCTGGACGCGGAGCGCTTCCGCCGTGCCGTCGTCGGCGTCCTCATCGCCACAAGCATCAGCGTCACGGTCCTGGCGATCGTCGGCTAATCGACCGCCGCAGGCGTTTGCCTTACCATAATTGTATGGCCACAGATACGCTGAAGAGCGGGCTGACCAAGCGCGTGATCCCCTGTTTCGACGTTGCCGATGGCCGCGTCGTAAAGGGGGTCCGTTTCGTCGACCTGCGCGACGCCGGAGACCCCGTCGAGATGGCGCAGGTGTACAACAGCGAGGGCGCTGACGAGCTAGTATTCCTGGACATAAAAGCGTCGCCACATGGCCGCGACACCGCCATCGAGATGGTCAGGCGGGTCGCCGATCAGATCTTCATCCCGTTCACCGTCGGCGGTGGCATCCGCACCACGGACGACGTGCGAGCGATGCTCGAGTCCGGCGCCGACAAGGTCTCGATCAACACTGCTGGCGTTGAGAATCCGGAGTTCATCGCCGAGGCGGCCGCCAAGTTTGGCTCGCAGTGCATCGTCGTGGCGATCGACGCCAAAGGCGTCGGGCCCGGCCGCTGGCAGGTGCACACCTACGGTGGCTCGGGCGGTGGCACACCCGTCGAGCTAGACGCCGTCGAGTGGGCGGTGCGCTGTACGGAGTTGGGCGCCGGCGAGCTGCTCGTCACCGGGATGGACGCCGACGGTACGAAAGATGGATACGACATCGCACTGACGCGCGCGATATCGGAGGCCGTGCGGGTCCCGGTGATCGCTTCCGGCGGCGCCGGAGGGCCCGAGCATATGCTGGCGGCGATCAACGAAGGAAAGGCGGACGCAGTGCTGGCCGCCAGCATCTTCCACTTCGGTACTCACAGCATCCGCGAGGTCAAGGACTACCTGGCGGAGCACGACATTCCGGTGCGGCCATAACAGCCGCCGCCGGCCACCCGAAAGGACTCCCACATGGCGCTCAAGTACGACAGCGCGGGCCTCGTCCCGGCGATCATCCAGGACGACGCCTCGGGCGATGTTCTCACGCTCTTCTACATGAACGAGGAGGCGGTGAAGCGCACGCTCTCTGACCGGCGAGTCTGGCGATACAGCCGCCAGCACAAGAAGCTGATGCTAAAGGGTGAAACGTCCGGAAATTTCCTCGACGTGCGCAGAGTGCTTTACGACTGCGACGCCGACGCTGTGGTCGTGCGAGTATCGCCGACGGGGCCGGCGTGCCACACGGGCGAGCGGACGTGCTTCTACCGGGAACTCGACGAGTCGGTGGTCTGAGCGGCGGGCATAAAAAAGCGCGGGCAGGATTCGCCTCTCTTGGCCCGAGGGGGTGAGTCCACAGCGCCTTTGACGGCCTGCCCGCAGAAAGCCATGATGCCTAATGCTTCGCTCTCCGTCAACAGGTCTACACGGGATAATCACACTTTCATGGCGCGAATTTTCCGGCGTTAACCGGATCTCCGCCACTGTGCCTTGCCCAGGGAGAGCGCGTCGCCACCGTGGATGTCGTTACAGACGACCACCGGAAAGCCGTCGAACTGCATCCGCCGCATCGCCTCGGTGCCCAGGTCCTCGTACGCGACAACATCCACAGCTTTAATGTGCCGCGACAGAAGCGCACCGGCGCCGCCGACCGCGAGAAAGTACACCGCCCGGTGCTCCTGTAGCGCCTTCGCCACCTCTGGGCCGCGGCCGCCCTTGCCGATCGTGCCCTTCAGGCCGGCTTCCAGCAGCGGGATCGTGAACGGATCCATGCGCATGGCGGTCGTCGGCCCGGCCGAGCCGACGACCTGGCCCGGCTTCGGCGGTGTTGGTCCGACGTAGTAGATCAGCTCGCCGCGGATGTCGATCGGCAGCGCGTCGCCTTTCGCGAGCGTCTCCACCATGCGCTTGTGCGCCACGTCGCGGGCTGTGAGCACCGATCCCGTCAGGAAGGCGTAGTCGCCGGCGTGCAGGCTCTCGATGACCTCGTCGCTGAGCGGGAGCGTGATCTGGTGCTCGGCCATGCGTCGGCGGCTAGAGGACCGCTTCCTTGAGCCGTGCCGAGTGGCATTGCAGGTTCACGGCGACCGGCAGGGAGGCGATGTGCGTCGGGTGCGTCATCATGTGCACGGCCAGCGCGGTCTGTGTGCCGCCGATCGCCTGAGGGCCGACGCCGAGCCCGTTCACGGCTTCCAGCAGTTCGGCTTCGAACGCGGCCTCCTCGGCGTCCGGGTTGACGTCGCCGATCTTGCGCGTGAGCGCCCTCTTCGCCATGTACATGGCGTGCTCGGCGCTACCGCCGACGCCGACACCGGCGATAATCGGCGGGCAGGGGTTGCCGCCAGACTCGTCGACTGTTTGCAAGAGGAACTCGGTGATCCCCGGCTTGCCCGCCGCGGGCAGCATGATCGTGAAGCGGCTCATGTTCTCACAGCCGCCGCCCTTCGGCATCACCTGGATGCGAACGCTCTCGCCGGGGACGATCTCCGTGTGCACGATCGGCGGCGTGTTGTCCTTAGTGTTCGTGCGCGCGGAGAACGGCCTGTCGACGATCGAGGCGCGCAGGTAACCCTTCGTGTAGCCCGCGCCGACGCCTTCGACCAGCGCCTGACGCAGGTCGCCGCCGGTGATGTGCACGTCCTGGCCGATGTCCAGGAAGAGGATCGTCGTGCCGGTGTCCTGGCACAGCGGCAGCATCTCCTCACGCGCCAGCTCGGCGTTGTCGAGGATCTGGTCCAGCACCTTGACCGCGACCGGCGATTGCTCGCGCTCGCGCGCCGTTTCGAGTGCTCCGACGACGTCCTCCGGCAGCAGGCACGAGGCCTCCTGGCAGAGGCGGCTGACGGTATCGCGAATCTGGTCGACGTGTACCTCGCGCATCACCTAAATGATACCGCAGTTGACCGTGAGGCCTTGCGGCGGATAAGATGCTCGCGGTGTCGCACTTACGTTGCGTAAGCACCTCGCGTGGTTCGGAAGGAGATCAAGATGAAGCTCGGAATCAACCTCCCCCAGCTGGGGCCGGCGGCCAGCGGTGAGAACATGGTCGCGGTTGCCCAGAAGGCCGAAGAAGTAGGGTTCGGGTCCGTCTGGGTAACAGAACGCCTGCTCTTCCCCACTAATCCCCGCACGCCCTATATGGTTACGCCTGACGGCTCACTTCCCGACGTTTACCGCATCGTCTACGAACCGCTTGAAGCGTTGGCCTGGGTCGCTGCACACACGAAAACGATCAGGCTTGGTACCAGCGTCCTCGACATCCCGTTCTACAACCCCGTGATGTTCGCCCGGCGCGTGAGTTCGATCGATCAGCTTTCCGGTGGGCGCCTGACGCTTGGACTGGGACTAGGCTGGTCGGAGGACGAGATGGAGGCGTCGGGCGCGAACATGAAGGTGCGCGGTCAGCGCGCGGACGAGTTCCTGGAGGTTCTGCACGCGATCTGGAAGGATGATCCAGCCGAGTACAGCGGCAAGCACTTCAAGCTCGCCAGCTCGACCATCCTCCCGAAGCCGGCGCAGAAGCCGCACCCACCCATCTACCTCGCGGCGTACGCGCCTGCCGCGATGAGTCGCGTTGCGCGACTCGCCGACGGCTGGATACCGGCTGGCGTGCCGGTGGAGGGTATGAGTCAGATGTTCAGTGGGATCCAGAACATGGCCAAGGAGGCCGGTCGCGATCCGAGCGAGCTGAAGATGATCGTGCGCGCCAACCTCGAGGTAAAGTCGGAGTCGCGCGGCGACCAAGGCTTCGTCTTCAGCGGCACGCGAGACGAGATCAAGGCCGACATAGCCGCCGTTCGGGAGCTCGGCGCCGAAGAGTTGCACTTCGACCCCAGCTTCGACGCGCCGGGCGGCTCAGTTCAGGGCTTCCTGGACACGATCGAACTGGTGCGGGAACTGGCCGGCTAGGCCGATAGGAGCCACCGAAGGTCAGGCTTGAGCCTGACTTTTCGACGAGCGGCGGGCGAGCGCGTCAGGCTGAAGCCTGACCTTCGTGGTTGGCGCTACCTCGACTTGATGAGGCCGATCAGCTCTTTCGTGGCGTCGGCGGCGCCGCGGATCGCCTTGACCTCGTCGTCGGCCAGCGCTGGCTCGTAGACCTGCTCGATGCCGCCTGCGCCGAGCTTGAGCGGCAGCCCGACGAAGGCGTCGGTGATGCCGAACTGGCCATCGGCTTTGACGGCGCAGGGAAGCACGCGTTTCTTGTCCAGCAGCACGGCCTCGACCATCTCGCAGGTGGCGGCGGCCGGTGCGTAGAACGCCGAGCCGGTCTTGAGCAGCGCGACGATCTCCGCGCCGCCGTTCTTCGTACGTACCACGCAGGCGTCGATCTTGTCCTTCGGCATCGCCGCCGTCAGCGGTACGCCGCCGATCGTCGACGTGCTGACGATCGGCACCATCGTCGCTTCGGTGTGGCCGCCGAGGACGATCGCGTGCACGTCCTGCACGGACGCCCCGCTCTCCCAGGCGAGGAACGTGCGGTAGCGGGCGCTGTCCAGCATGCCGCCCTGGCCGATGACGCGGCTCGGCGGCAGGCCGGTCGCTTCGAGCGTGACGTGGCACATCGCGTCCATCGGGTTCGCGAAGATGATGAACACGGCGTCCGGCGACTCCTTGATCGCGGCCGTGGCCACGTCGCGGACGATGCCGGCGTTGACGTTGAGCAACTCCTCGCGGGTCATGCCCGGCTTGCGGGGAATACCGGACGTGATGATGACAACGTCGGAGCCTTTCGTGTTCTT
>JADFKG010000046.1 GCA_022565075.1 Chloroflexota bacterium
CATTGCGATCTGATGCCGGCCTCAGCGCCGACACGGGTGATTGCCCTGCCTTCGGGCAGGTAGTCGAGGTTGCGAACGCCTCGCCGCACCCCTGGGGCGACATCGACTGTTCGGGTGAGGTTACGCCCGTCGACTCGCTAAAGCTCTTGCGCTACGACGCGGGGCTAAGCGTGACGCAGGCGGACGACTGCCCGCTCATCGGCTCCCAGGTGCTCGTGACGGAGTAGCGGCTGACCGGGCGCGGCTCGTTGACGCTTGCTCCGTGCCGGTGTTAGCATTCCGGATACAAATCAATAGACCTTATCCAGAGCGGTGGAGGGCTCGGCCCTGTGAAACCCGGCAACCGGTCCTGCGAGACACGGTGCCAATGCCGACTCCCTAACGGGAGAACGATAAGGAGCTTTCCGGGCCCCTTACGCTCTGCGCAGGGGCTTTTTTCGTATGACCACTCAACGGCAGACCGGGGCGCAGATGGCGATGGTCCGGGCCTCCGTCCGCCTCAGGCGGCTCGGGAGGCCCGCGGGCCTGCGCTAACGTCCATCATTAATCTCGTCCCGGAGGAACCACGTGTCAGTCGCCAAGAAACTCAGATGCCGCGAATGCGGCCGTGAATACCAACTGGAGCCCTCGAACGTCTGCGAATTCTGCTTCGGCCCCCTGGAGGTCGTGTACGACTACGCCGCGCTCGCGGGCCACGTTACCCGTGAACGCATTGAGGCCGGCCCGCCGACGATGTGGCGTTACGCCGACCTTCTTCCCGTCGACGCCGAGAACGCCGTCGATATCGGCACCGGCTTTACTCCGCTCCTGCGCGCCCCGAACCTGGGCCGCGAACTGGGCCTGAGCCGCCTCTACCTCAAGAACGACTGCGTGAACCCCACGTGGTCGTTCAAGGACCGCGTCGTCTCCGTCGCCTGCAGCGTTGCCCGCGACTTCGAGTTCGACACCCTGGCCTGCGCTTCGACGGGCAACCTGGCGAACAGCGTCGCCGCCCACGCCGCCCGCGCCGGAATGCAGGCCCGCGTCTTCATCCCCGCGGACCTGGAGCAGGGCAAGATCATCGGCTCGGCGGTCTACGCGCCAACGCTGGTCGCCGTCGACGGCAGCTACGACGACGTCAACCGCCTGTGCAGCGAACTGGGTGACAAGTACCCGTGGGCGTTCGTCAACATCAACATCCGGCCGTTCTACGCGGAAGGCAGCAAGACGCTGGGCCACGAGGTCTGCGAGCAGCTGGGCTGGCGCGCTCCGGACCACTGCATCGTGCCGATGGCCAGTGGCTCGCTCTTGACCAAGATCTACAAAGGCATCAAGGAGCTGGCGTGGCTCGGCCTGATCGACTGGAACGCGACGCGCATGAGCGGCGTCCAGGCCCTCGGTTGCTCGCCGATCGCCGAGGCGTACGAGCGCGACTCCTGGAACATCCGGCCGCAGAAGCCAAAGACGATCGCCAAGTCGCTGGCCATTGGCAATCCGGCCGATGGGTACTACGCTCTAAAGACGATGAGGAGCACGAACGGATCGGCCATCGCAATCAACGACGAAGAGATCATCGAGGGCATCCAGCTTCTCGCCGAGACGGAGGGCATCTTCGCCGAGACGGCCGGCGGTGTCGTCATCTCCGGCCTCCGCCGTCTCGTCCGGGAAGGCCGCGTGGAGCCCGACGAAGTCGTCGTCGCCTTCATCACCGGCGCTGGACTGAAAACACAGGAGGCCGTGGCGCCGGCGCTGAAGCCGGCGCTGACCGTAGAGGCCAACATCGAGTCGTTCGAACGGGCGCTCGAAGAGCGAGAGGGCGTGTTGCCCTTGACCAAGGCGGTATAGAGATGGCGATTGTACGCACCAAGTTCACCTTCGTTGAGCAACTGATCAAGGAGCCCATCATCTGGAAGCTGGCCAAGGACTTCGAGGTCATCACCAACATCCGCCGCGCGGACGTCACGGACGAGCGTGGATGGGTGATCCTTGAGCTCGATGGGGATCAAGGCGAGATCGAACGCAGCCTCGACTGGGTCAGGGAACAAGGCGTTCGCGTCGATCCAGTCTACGAAGACGTTGTGGAGGGATAGTGACATATGGCGATGCAACGAGAGCCTGAGCAAGAACCGACCGGCGGGACGGGGAGCGCCGGTCTGACCATCACCGTCCGCATACCAATGCCGCTGCGCAAGCTGACCGGCGAGGAGTCCGTCGTCGCGGGAGAGGGCTCGACGCTGGCCGAGTGCATCGACGGGCTGGAGGCGCGCTACCCTGGCCTGAAGGAGCGCCTGTGCGACGAGACCGGCGATCTGCGCCGCTTCGTCAACGTCTACGTCAACGGTGAGGACGTCCGCTTCCTGGACGGCCTCTCGACGCCTCTTACCGGCGGCGACGAGGTGAGCATCGTGCCCGCCGTCGCCGGCGGCTCTTAGGCCGGCGCACCGGCTGACACCGGGCCGCGAAGACATCGTTTCTTCTTCAAGGTGTGGCGTTCCCGTCTTTAGTTTCTAGTTTAAGTATTGACGTTTTGCGGGCTGTGTGTTTTATTGTGGGCGCCGGTAAGCGACCCGTCACTGCGGCGGGCGGGAGGGGGCCCACACTTGGACGATCCGGCACTTGCGCTTATTTTGGAAGAGTCCCTTGCGCTACTCAGCGCTGGGGAAACTCCGGAACTCATCGCCGAACGATTCCCCGACTTCTCGGACGCCCTGTTGCCCCTGCTCCACCTCGCCGTCGAACTGCGCGAAGGCGCCGAGGACGCCATCGACGACCCGATCGACTTCCTGCACGACCTCGGCGAGTATCTGCAAGACCAGATCAGTGGCGGCGCCCCGCCCCAGAAGTAGCACAGGCGCTCGCCTTCTTCGGCTGAAATAGCACTGACAATTGACAGGCAGGCGTCTCCACAGATACAATTCTGACTTACCGGACTGGAATACTAGACTTTAGCCGCGCAACGTGCGCCTTCAGACCGGAAGGAGACGGCTATGACGATTCAAGAGCCAGATACGTTCCAGGCGCATCCCAAGGTGCCGAAAGAGCTTAAGGCCGGGCACGTCTTCGTCACGCTCGAAGAAGAGTTCGACAACTTCGACACCGAGACCAAGGTCTACCAGAAGAGCCCCGACCTGGAGTCCGACTTCGTGCCCTACCGCTTGCGCATGGGCACTTACGGCCAGCGCCAGGAAAACATGCAGATGATGCGCATCAAGCTGCCATACGGCGGCGTCAACGCGGAGCAGATGGATGCCCTCGCCGAAGTGGCGGAGAAGCACTCCGGCATGCGCCGCGGCCACATCACCACTCGTGAGAACATCCAGTTCCACTTCGTGCCGCTGGACCAGGCCAGCACCGTCATGCGCATCCTCGCCGAGGCCGGTCTCTCGACGCGGGAAGCGTGCGGTCACACCGTGCGCAACGTCACGGGCTGCCCCTACGCCGGCGTCACCGATCACCAGCTGTTCGACGTGACGCCCTACCTGGCGGCCTACGCCCGAAACATGATCCGCAATCCGATCTGCCAGAACATGCCGCGTAAGTGGAAGACCTCCTTCTCCTGCGGCCCGATCGACTGCGCCGGCAGCCCGTTTCACGACATGGGCTTCGTCGCCGCCCTCCGGGAGGAGAACGGCGAGCAAGTACGTGGCTTCAAGATCGTCGTCGGCGGCGGCACCTCGACGATGGTGCGCGCGGCCGAGACGCTCTGGGAGTTCGCCCGCGCCGACGACGGCCAGTACATCCGCGTCGCCGAAGCCGCGCTCAAGGTCTTCGACAAGGAAGGCGGCCTGCCCAACCTCCTGCGCAAGAACATGAACAAGGCCCGCGTCAAGTTCCTCGTCAAGAAGATTGGCATCGAAGAGTTCCGCCGCCAGGTCGATGAAGAGCTGGCGCAGCCGTGGGCCTGGGAGCCGCTCGACATGCCGGCGCTGAAGCAGCTCGCGCCCGAAGGCCCGACGCCGGGCCCGGCGCCCAACAGCGTCCAGCCTGGTCCCGGTTTCAATCACTGGGTCGAGACGAACGTCGTCCAGCAGCCACAGCCCGGCTACGTCGCTGTTACGCTGACGATCCCGCTCGGCAACCTCTCGCCGGAGCAGTTCCGCGCCGTCGGCGACCTCATGCGTCGCTTTAGCGGCGGCAACGCGCGCACGCAGCAGAACCAGAACCTGGTGCTGCGATGGGTTCACGAAGCTGGCCTACCGGCGCTTCACGCCGAGCTCAAGAAGATCGGCTTCGGAGACCCGGACGCCGGACTGCTGGCGGACGTCATCGGCTGCCCCGGTACGGACTCCTGCAAGATGGGCATCACCTCCTCGACGGGCGTCAGCACGGCGATCCGCGAGGCGGCAATGAACGACTGGGGCTACCAGGATGACCCGCTGGTGCAGGCGATCAACATCAAGGCCAGCGGCTGTCCCAACGGTTGCGCCCAGCACCACCTCGCGGCGATCGGCCTGCAGGGCTCGTCGTTCAGCGCCAACGGCGCCACGATCCCCTGCTTCGACATCTTCCTCGGCGGTGGCAACTACATCGGCGGCGGCAAGTTCGCGACACGCGTCGCGCGCGTCCCGTCGAAGCGCACGCCGCAGGCCATCAAGAAGCTGATCGACCACTATGTCGCCAACCGCAACGAGGGCGAGGAGTTCGTCGCCTTCATCGACCGCTTCGGGCCGAAGACGTTCGACACGCTCTTCGACGAGTTCAAGGAAGTCGGCCCCGTCCACCAGGACATCGACGTCTACATGGACTGGGGCAAGGAAGATCTGTTCGAGGTCATCCGCGGCGAGGGCGAGTGCTCCGTCTAGGCGGGCACGTGAGACAGCAAGTAACGGACACAATGCGGTAGGGGCTGCGCTTGTCGCGCCCCAATCGAACGAGCACCAACCAAGCATCCACAGCCAGGGAGGGCACCAGCGTGAAAGAAGCAACCAAGTACAGCGAGGCCGACATCGACGGCCTCAACCGCCAGCTCGGCGGCAAGTCCGCGGAGGAGATCGTCCGCTGGGCCGGCGATGCGTTCGGGGGCGACATCAAGTTCGCCAACAGCTTCGGCGCCGAAGACGTGGCGCTGATGGACATCATCGGCAAGACGGCGCCGCAGATCCGCGTCTTCACGCTGGACACCGGCCGCCTCAACGACGAGACGTACCAGGTGATGGAGGCCACGCGCCTCCGCTACGAGGACATCCCGATCGAGGTCATGTTCCCCGACCGCGAAAAGGTCGAGTCGCTGACGCGCGAGAAGGGCTTCTTCTCCTTCCGCGAGAGCGTCGAGCTGCGCAAGGAGTGCTGCTCCATCCGCAAGGTACAGCCGCTCAAGCGCGCCTTGGCCGGCGTTGAGGCGTGGATGACGGGCCTCCGCCGCGACCAGGCCGTGACCCGCACGGACACGCCCGCTGTCGAGTGGGACGCAGGCAACGGCATCGTCAAGGTGAACCCGATTATCGACTGGTCGGTTGACGACGTTTGGACCTACATCAAGGCGAACAAGGTCCCCTACAACAAGCTCCACGATCAGCATTACCCCAGCATCGGCTGCGCGCCGTGTTCGCGCGCCATCAAGGACGGCGAAGATATTCGCGCCGGCCGCTGGTGGTGGGAGAACCCCGAATTCAAGGAGTGCGGCCTGCACGAATAGGCTGCCCGACCCGGAAACGGACACCACAGGGCCACGGCGCACAACCGTGGCCCTGCTTTTACAGACACACGCGGGAATGGAGAAGCGATGACGACGGGAGAGACGATCCCCGCCCACGGAGGGCGGCTCATAGACCTGCTGGCTACCGGAGACGAAGCCAAATCCCTGCGCGAGCGTGCCGCGGGCCTGCGCGCCGTTACGCTCGGCTCCCGCCGGCTCTCAGACCTTGAGCTGCTGACCACCGGTGGCTACAGCCCGCTCGATGGCTTCATGACGCAGGACGACTACCGCGCCGTCGTCGACGGGATGCACCTGGCAGGCGGCCTGCCGTGGCCGATGCCGATCACGCTCGCTGTTTCCGACGAGCAGGCGGCGGCGATCAAGGAAGGCGAGGAAGTGGCGCTGACGGACGAAGCTGGCCGCCTCCTCGGAGTGCTCGAAGTGCGGGAGAAGTTTGGCTACGACAAGAAGGCGGAGGCGAACGGCGTCTACCGCACGGAGGACGAAACCCATCCCGGCGTCGCTGCCCTCTACGCGCAGGGCGACACACTGCTGGGTGGCCCGCTGCGCGTCATCGAGAGGCCGCACTACGACGACTTCTCGCAGTATCGCCTGACGCCGGCACAGACCCGCGCCGCTTTCGCCGAGCGTGGCTGGAAGACCGTTGTCGGCTTTCAGACGCGCAACCCGGTCCACCGTGCACACGAGTACATCCAGAAGGCCGCTATGGAGATCGTGGACGGTCTCCTGCTGCACCCGCTGGTGGGCGACACGAAGGCGGGCGACATCCCGGCCGACGTGCGCATGCGCTGCTACGAGGTCCTGATTGAGGGGTACTATCCAGAGGGCAGCGTCCTGCTGTCCGTGAACCCGGCCGCGATGCGCTATGCCGGACCGCGCGAGGCCGTCTTCCACGCTCTCGTGCGCAAGAACTTCGGCTGCACGCACTTCATCGTCGGCCGCGACCATGCCGGCGTCGGCAAGTACTACGGCACGTTCGACGCGCAGCTCATCTTCAAAGAGATTGATCCCCTGGCGCTGGGCATTACGCCGCTCATGTTCGAGCACACGTTCTTCTGCAAGAAGTGCGAGGGCATGGGCAGCGCCAAGACGTGCCCGCACCAGGCCGAGGACCGCGTGTTCCTTTCCGGCACGCAGGTGCGCGAGATGCTGGCCGGCGGCATCGCGCCGCCGGCCGAGTTCTCCCGCCCCGAAGTGGCCAAGGTGCTGATCGAGGCGATGCAGGAGAGGTCAACGCCGCACCATGCAATCTGAGGGCGAGGCCGCGTTGCCCGCGGCGTCGCTGCCTGTGGCCGTGCCACACCCCCGCTGGCGTGCCATCGCCGGGGTCGCCTTGCGCGTCGCCTACAGCGTGGCGGGCCTGTCCCTCTTCATCTTCGCGCTGGAGTTGCTGACGGCCGGCGCGGCTGGTCTCTCGCCTGTCCTCTCGCGCTTCTCGGCCGATGGCGTACTGAACCTGCTGGGATTCGGCTGGCTGGGCTCCTACATCGTGATGAGCGGCTCGCCCGTCGCGGCGATCTCGCTCAGCCTCTTCGCGTCCGGCACGACGTCTGACCTCGAGGCGTTCGCGATGATCAACGGATCGCGGCTGGGCGCATCGTTCATCGTGCTCTTCGTCGGCTTCGTTCTCTGGGTCACGCACAAGCGCTCGGCCGACGGGCTGTACATCGGCGTCGTAGCCCTGCTAACGGCGTTCACGCTGTGGCTGCCGGCCCTGCCCCTGGGCATCCTCGTGCTGGAGAGCGGCTGGTTCGACGACATCAGCGTCGGTACGCCCGGCGCCGTCACCTCTTTTGTCGAGGTGGCCTACGATCCGCTGGTCGATCGCGTCGCCGGCGCCGTGCCGGACCTGATGCTGTTCGTTATCGGCACCGGCGTCCTGCTGCTGGCGTTCGCCGTGTTTGACCGCGCGCTCCCGAACCTGGAGTCGGGCGGCTTGACGGGCCGCTTCGAGCGCGCCCGGGAGTGGTTCCACCGTCCGCTGCCGATGCTGGGCCTGGGCATGGCGGTCACCGCGATCACGCTCTCGGTCTCCATCTCGTTGACCCTCCTGATCCCGCTTTCACTCAAGGGGTACATCCGCCGCAACGCCATCATCCCCTATATCATGGGCGCCAACATCACGACCTGGGTCGACACGATGGTCGCCGCCCTTCTGCTCGACTCGCCGCGAGCGTTCACGATCGTCTTCACGCAGATGGTGGTGGGGGCAGTGATCTCGCTCGTGGTGCTTCTGTTCCTCTACAAGCCGTATTCGGCAGCGATCATCAACGTCGCCAACCACATCACGCACGGCCGGCGCGCGTTCGGCGCCTTCATGGCGGCGATCCTCATCGTGCCGTTGGTGCTCTTTCTGGTATGAACGGCCGTTATACCCCACCGGGGTATGCTAAGATTCTTGATGGAGATACTCGACTTTAGACGATGAAGATTTCGACCAAGGGAGACTACGGACTGCGCGCTCTGATCGAGCTTGCCCACCGCTATGGCGACGGCAAGCCGACGCAAAGCGGTGAAGTCGCCGCCAGTCAGGCTATTCCCGAGTCTTATCTGGAGCAGCTGCTGGCGACGTTGCGTCGCGCCGGCTTCGTGCGCAGCGTGCGCGGACCCCAGGGCGGCCACTCGCTCGCCCGCCCGCCGGCCCAGATCCAGGTGAGCGACGTGATCGAGGCGCTGGAAGGGCCGATAATGGCCGTCGATTGCCTCGACGAAATGAGTAGCTGCGCGAAGGATGGTGGCTGCGCTCAGTCCGGGATGTGGGCCGCCGTGCGTGACGCCATCGTTGGCGTGCTCTCAAACACTACTATCGCCGATCTCGCCGAGCGAGACAGGCTGGCGCAGCCGGGCGGCGCCCGCTATATCATCTAGGAGTTGTGATGGCCAAGAAGATCGCCGAAAACGTTCTCGACCTCATAGGCGGCACGCCCATGGTGCGGCTTAACCACGTCGTGGCCGAAGGCTCGGCCGAAGTGGTCGGCAAGATGGAGTCTCTAAACCCGGGCGGCAGCGTCAAGGACCGCATCGCCCTGGCGATGATCGAAGCCGCTGAGCGCGAGGGCAACCTCAAACCCGGCGACACGATCGTCGAGCCGACGAGCGGCAACACCGGTATCGGCCTGGCGATGGTCGCCGCCGTCAAGGGGTACAAGCTGATCGTGACGATGCCGGAGGACATGAGCCTCGCCCGGCGCGACCTCCTCGCCCGCTACGGTGCGCAGGTTGTCCTGACGCCGGCGATCGAAGGGATGACCGGCGCCGTCTACGCTGCAAAAGAGCTGGTCGGCAAGCCGGAGCACTTCATGTGCCAGCAGTTCGAGAATCCGGCGAACCCGGAGGTCCATCGCCGGACGACCGCGGAGGAGATCCTGGAGGCGACGGAAGGCCGCATCGACGCCTTCGTCGCGGGCGTCGGTACCGGCGGCACGATCACGGGCATAGGAGAGGTGCTGCGCCAGAAGCTGCCGGACCTGCTTATTGCCGCGGTTGAGCCGGAGCGCTCGCCGGTGCTGCAGGGCGGCCGCGCCGGCGTCCACGCGATCCAGGGCATCGGCGCCAGTTTCGTGCCCGGCGTCCTGAACCGCGAAATCTACAACGAGATCATCGCCATCAGCGACCAGGACGCGATCAGCATGTCGCGGCGTCTCTGTGCCGAAGAGGGGCTTCTCGTCGGCATCTCGTCCGGCGCCAACGTCGTTGCGGCGATCCAGGTCGCGAAGCGGCTGGGCGAGGGCAAACGCGTCGTTACTGTGCTGTGCGATACCGGTGAGCGATACTTAGAGATGGAGGCCTGAGATGGCTGCGCGGAAGTCAGAAATACTGGGGAGGAATGAGATGCCGGTGACGGTGTACATACCAACGCCGTTCAGAAAGCTGGCCGGCAATCAGACGCACGTGAAGACCGCCGGCGAAACGGTGGGCGAAGTGCTGGACACGCTGGGGGCGCAGTTCCCGGCGCTCAGGCACATGATCTATGACGAGAACGACCAGATTCCCGGTCACATCAACATCTACGTCAACAACCAGGAGATCCACTCACTTCAGGGCAAGGAGACGCCCGTGAAGGACGGCGACGAGATGGCGGTGATACCCGCCATCGCCGGCGGACAGGTGGGCGCGCTCACGCCGGATCAGGTGGAGCGCTACTCGCGGCACATCATCATGCCGCAGGTGGGCTCGTCCGGCCAGCGAAAGCTACTGGAAGCCAAGGTCCTGATCATCGGCGCTGGCGGCCTCGGTGGCCCGGCCGCTCTCTACCTTGCCCTCGCCGGCGTCGGAACGATCGGCATCGTCGAGTTCGACACCGTCGACCTCTCGAACCTGCAGAGGCAGGTGCTGCACCAGACCGCCGACGTGGGTAAGCGCAAGACCGTGTCGGCGAAGGAGACCCTCAACGCCTACAACCCCGACGTCAACGTCGTCCTCCACGAGACGCCGCTCACCTCCGACAACGCGATGGAGATCATCCCCCAGTACGACATCGTCGTGAACGGCGCCGACAACTTCACGACGCGCTATCTGGTCAACGATGCCGCCTACTTCGCCGGCAAGACGCTGGTCGACGCCAGCATCCTCCTCTTCGACGGCCAGGCCACCGTCTTCGTGCCGGGCCAGGGGTGCTATCGTTGCCTCTTCCCGGCGCCGCCGCCCCCCGGCATGGTGCCGAGCTGCGCCGAGGCCGGCGTGCTCGGCGCGCTCACGGGCGTGATGGGCTCGATCCAGGCGACCGAGACGATCAAGCAGATCCTCGGCATCGGCCAGTCGCTCGTCAGCCGCCTGCTGATCGTCGACGCGCTGGGCATGGAGTTCCGTGTCGTCAAGCTGCGTCGCGACCCCCAGTGCCCGCTCTGCGGCGACAACCCCACGGTGACGGAGCTTATCGACTACGAGGGCTTCTGCGGCGCGCCGTTCCCGGGCGAGCACGTTGTCGGGGCGCAGAGCTAATGGCGATCGACGTGCGCGTAACGGCGAACATGCAGAAGCACCTGGGCGGCGAGCGCTCCATCCAGGCCAACGGGGAGAACGTGCGTGACCTGCTGGCCGACATCGACGAGCGCTTCCCGGGCTTTCACGACATGGTAATGACGGACGGCGAGATCCACCGCTTCGTGAACGTCTACCTCAACGACGAAGACATCCGCTTCCTGAACCAGCTCGACACCGCGCTCAAAGACGGCGACGTCGTCTCGATCCTGCCCGCTCTCGCCGGCGGCAGCCGACCCGTAGGGACAGAGCTTTAGCTCTGTCAAAAAGGGCGCCCCGATGACGCAGTTCACGCCGCGAAAGTCCTCTCCGCGTCTGTCGGGCTTCGCGTACCGCGGCAACTACGGGTACTTCGTCACGATCAATACCGCAGACCGGCAGCGAGAGCTAGTCGGCGATTTCGCTGAGACTTGTGTCGGTAAGCTGCTTGAATCGGCGGCCAGGTCGTCGTTCGAGGTGATGGCTTACTGCATGATGCCGGATCACGTCCATATCCTTCTTCGAGGCACGGCGGATGAAGCCGACCTCGTCAAATGCATCAAGCTTTTCAAGCAGATCACCGGATTCGAGTTCAAGAGGCGGACCGGCAGGAAGCTCTGGCACCGCAGCTTCCACGACCACGTCCTTCGTGGCGAGGAGGACGTCGATGATATCGCGGTGTACATCTGGCACAACCCTGTACGGTCTGGCCTTGTCGCGTCGGCCGTCGAGTATGCGTACTCTGGGCCGCCGGAGAGGCTCGCGGCGCTCTCTGACAGACCTGAAGGTCTGGCCCTACGTGAGTCCCTGAGTGATTGGGCGGGCACCTGATGGCCTACGACTCGATCCTTGACGCCATCGGCAACACGCCGCTGGTACGGCTGAACCACTTCAGCCCCAGGCCGGGCGTCAGCGTCTACGTCAAGCTGGAAGGCTACAACCCGACTGGCAGCGTCAAGGACCGCATCGCCCTCTTCATGATCCGCGCCGCCGAAGAGGCCGGTGAGCTGCAGCCGGGCCAGACCGTGCTCGAGCCGACCAGCGGCAACACCGGCATCAGCCTGGCGATGGTCTGCCGCATGAAGGGCTATCCGCTGCTCTGCGTCCTGCCGGACAACGTGACGCCCGAGCGCGAGGCGTTGCTCCGTGCCTTCGGCGCTGATGTCGTCTATGCGGAGAACGCGACCAGCACCAACGACGCCGTCTTCAAGGCGCAGCAGATGGTCCGTGACGAGCCGGGACGCTACTTCATGCCGTACCAGTACGGCAACGAGAACAACCCGCGCGCCCACTACGAGACGACGGGCCCCGAAATCCTCCGCGACGTGCCGGAGGTCAGCGTCTTCGTTGCCGGTCTCGGCACGGGCGGCACTCTAACCGGCGTCGGGCGCTACCTCAAGGACAACCTCAGCGACGTCAAGGTCATCGCCGCCGTGCCGCACCCGGGCGACCTGGTGCAGGGGCTGCGCGCGCTCGAAGAAGGGTTCATCCCGCCGGTGCTCGATGAGTCCGTCCTGGACGGCCGCATCGTAGTCGATTCAGTGTCCTCGTTTCACATGACGAAAGAGCTGATGCAGAAGGAAGCGATCTTCGCCGGCATCTCCTCCGGCGCCGTGCTCAAGGTGGCCGTTCGCATCGCCGAGCGGCTGGAGAGCGGCCACGTCGTGGCGCTTCTGGCCGACGGTGGCTGGAAGTACCTCTCGACCGAGCTGTGGAGCCGCGACTACGACGAGACGCCAGAAGAGACGCAGGGCACGATCTGGTGGTAACGGAGCGCCTCTGATGGGCCGCACGCTGATGTACGCTGCGATCACGGCGCTTGCC
>JADFKG010000047.1 GCA_022565075.1 Chloroflexota bacterium
AGCCCGGGCATGATGTCGACGGTCGGTTTGGCGGCGAGGCCCGGCACCGATGTGCTGCCGACGTGCTCGATGCCCAGCAGCCACTCGCCGATCGCGTCGTGGACGCGCGCGCTTTCCTCCGTGTACATCGCCGCCCAGCGCGGATCGTAGTCAGCGATCACGACAGGGAGGGAGGGGGCGTCCTGCGTCATGGCAAGCGCCATGATTGCGCCGAGCGGCGCGGGGTGTCAAGGCGGTCGCGGCATGGCCTAGCCGGTGTAGATGTCCCAGAGCTCGGGGCCCCAGAACAGCGCGATCGCCAGCACGATCGACGGATAGACGATGCGGTTCGGGAGCAGCCGGCGGTCGAAGTCAGGCAGCGTCAGCGTCAGAGTCAGCGTAGCGAAGACGCCGCCGACTATCCCCGGGACGAAGTCGTCGAACACCGCGACCGACGTCGTAAAGAGAGCCGCGCCCCCCAGCGGCAGGATCACCGACCTCCGCCATCAGTAGTTCAGTCATCGTCCAGGTTCCCAGACGATTGGCACATCCACATCGTAACGACTGCCGGGTCGATTCGTCTCTCGTACTGGCGGCGCCTGGAGAGTGCGCCTGCTTCAGTTTGAGCACGAAGAGATACTTATGAGCGTTGCAGGAGATGCCCGCGGACTCGCAGTAGGTGCGCCCGCGCGCTCGGCGGAGGGGTCCGTCTCGCTCGGCAGGATCGCCCTGATCGCTGCCATCTGCGCCATTCCCATCCTCCTCTACCTCCCCTTCCTCGCCGAGCCCTTCATGAGGGATGAAGGGTTCTACGCGGCGGTCGCCCAGCTAATGCTTGACGGCGGCATCCCCTATCGCGACGCCTTCGATAACAAGCCGCCGATGATCTTCGTCTGGTATGCGCTCAGCTTCGTGATGTTCGGCGAGACCGTCTGGGCGCCGCGACTCCTTGTGTCGCTCCTGCTGTCGGGCACGACGCTGCTCGTCTACTTGCAGGGCCGGCTCCTCTTTGGACGCCAGGCCGGGCTCGTGGCGGCGCTTGCCTTCGCCCTCTCGATCGGGCTGGCAGTGTTCGAGACCAACGCTAACACCGAGTATTTCATGCTGCTGCCGCTCGTCGGAAGTGTCTACTGCTTCACCTTAGCGGAACGAAACTTCGATACCCGCTTATACGTGCTCGCGGGCTTCCTTATGGGGTTCGCCATCCTGACCAAGGACACAGCGATATTCACCCTACCGCTGCTGATGCTTGTTGCCGTGAACAGGGTGAGGCTGGAATCGGGCTGGTCCTGGGCGAACCTGCGGGCGTTGTTCAAGCCAGTAGGCGGCCTGATGCTGGGATGCGGTGCCGCCGGCGTCCTCACGATCCTTCCGTTCGTACTGACCGGGACGTTCGATGACATGTTCAACGCGCTGGTTGTATACACGCTCGACTACGTTGGCGTCGTTCCGTGGCGGTCCCGCTTGATCGCCACGGCTATCATGCCTATCTTTCTGTTCTGGCTTGCCGGCCCGTGGGCTGTTCTTTCGTTAGTGGCAATCTTCCGCCTGGCGCGGAGTCGGAACAGTGGACTCTCCCTCCTCCTCGTCGGCTGGGTGATCGCGACGGTCCTGGGTATCGTGGCGGCCGGGCGCTTCTACGACCACTACTATGTGGCGTTTCTGCCTGTGTTTGCGCTGCTTGTGCCGCTTGGCCTTAAAGCGATGCGAGAGGCTGGACCATTCTTACGGCGAGCGATCGCGGTCGTCGTTGCCTTGTCGCTCGTCCCTATGCTTGTAGCCAGCGGCGACATCTATCTGCAACCCAACGCCGACGCCAGGCACACGGCGAAGTATCCCAACGACGAGCGTTCGGTGTGGGAGACGCAAGGCGATGAGCTGGGCGCCTGGCTGGCAGCCCGCACGTCGCCAGATGACTATATCTACAACTTCGGATTTCACAGCGAGATATACTTTTACGCGGACCGGCGGTCACCCACGCGGTATCTGTTCGATCATCCTTTCCGCGCTGGCGATCAGTATGTTGCCGAGGCGCTCGAGGAACTCAACGCCAATCCGCCCTTGTATATCGTGGACACGGCATCGTACGAGTACCCGTTAACGCTGGACTATTACGCCGTGGACATCGGCCGCTGGATCAACGCCTACTACGATTACGTCGGACGGGTCTATTACGCCGATGTCTACAAGCTGAGGCCGGCCATTGAGTAGCCACGCTAGAGCCCTCCGGCCGGCGCTACCGCCGGCGCTGGCAAAGCACTTGACCGCTCTGAGGGTCGTGCTGACGTTTCTCTTTCGGCTCGCCTGCGTGGCGGCCGCCATCTGGCTGCTCGTCGTCGCGCGCACCGAGACCGCGATTCAAGCGCACGTCGCCTTCTATATCATGGCGCTGGCCTGCGTCTACATCGCTCTGGGCGCCACATCCTTTCGCGTCTGGGTCCTCTATCTCACCGGCTTCATCCTCTTCGCCCAGCTGCGCGGCTTCGCCGACGGCATCGGCACCCCGGTCCAGTTCGACTACGCCATCTCGGCGGAAAGGGCACTCTTCCTGGGCGAGATCCCCAGCATCTGGCTGCAGGAGCGGCTGTACTCTTTCGCCCGCCTGGGGCCGCTGGAGTTCTACACGATGGCGGTCTACCTTAGCTACTTCTTCGTCCCGCACGTCGTGGCGTTCGCGCTGTGGAAGTGGGACCGGCCGCGCTTCAAGACCTACGTCTTCGCCTTCATGGTCACGCTCTACGCTGGTCTCTTGGTCAGCGCCCTCCTGCCGACGGCCCCACCCTGGATGGCAGGCCAACTCGGATATATCCCGCACGTCTACCAGGTCGTTCCTGACATCGCCGGCCACGTCACGCCGGGCACCTACGAAAACGTCTACGAGATCGCCGGCGCCAACCCCGTGGCCGCCATGCCGTCGCTGCACGTCGCCGTGCCGGGCCTGATCGCATTCGCGCTCTGGAAGTACAACTGGCTGCGCTGGTTCGGCGTCGGCTACGCGATATCCATGCTGTTCGCCGTCGTCTACCTGGGTGAGCACTACGCCGTCGACGGCTTCGCCGGCCTGGGCCTCGCCGCGGCTGCCTGGGTGGGCCTTAGCGCCTACCTGGCGCGGCGTGAAGCGTCTGCTCAGAAGAGCGCCACTGAGGATCGATCCGCGGCCGGCGCAGCCCCCAGCGAGCCCGCTCAGATCGGCGAATCGATACAGCAGGTGACAGGCCGGTGACGGCGGGGTGAATAAGCCTCGGCCCCGTACCAGGGCCTGTAACGCCGAATAGCGGCCCCCATCTTAGCTTTCAACAGACCCCGCCGAAGACCGATCGGCAAAACACAAAGGAAAGGAGGAGAACATGTTCTCCAAGATTAACGAAGCGCTTCGCAGGCTGGTCGTTCGCGTCCAGGATGAGGCGGGTCAGGCTCTCGCAGAGTACGGCCTGATCATCGCCCTGGTCGCGGTAGCCGCGATCGGCGCGCTTGCTCTGCTGGCAGGCGGTATCGTCAACGTATTTGGCGATGTCACAACCGAGCTGGGCGGCGCCGTCAGCTAGGCAAAGCGCTAAGGCAATGGCTGGCGGACGGGCCACGCGGTCCGTCCGCCTCCATCAGCCTTCAACACCCGAGAGGGACGAGGGTCCGGACAGGGCCCTGGAAATGGACACTCAAGTGACTGAGAAGACTGGCAAGAACCACAGAGACGGCGAGAAGGGGCAGAACCTCGTGGAGTTCGCGATGGTTGTCCCCATCTTCCTGATCTTGGTCTTCTCCATCGTCGACTTCGGCATGGGCTTCCACGCCTGGATCACGGTCACCAACGCCGCGCGCGAGGGCGCCCGCATTGGCGCTGTCGGCGCCGACAGCGCGACGATCGAGGCGCGGGTCATCGACACCACCAGCTCTCTCGCCGCGGAAGATATCGAGGTTACGGTCGTCAACGCTCAGGGCGCACCCGGGGAGGCCGTCTCCGTCGACGTCCAATACGAATACGAACTGATCACCCCACTCTCCAACCTTCTAGGCTTCTTTGGAGGTGGATTGGGGTCTCCCATCACCTTCCATTCTGAGTCAGAGATGAGAATCGAATAGCCTCGCTCGGCGAGCGATTGCCTCAGTGGGTCTGGCTCCAGTGGCTGGGCCCCTTTTTTTATTAACGGCGGATGGAATCGCTCCTCCCCCAAGAGCCCCGTTTACCCGCTCTTAACAAGATTGCTGTAACGATGTTGGGTGCCCAGCGTCATTTATTTTGAACCTTCCTATAAGCACACCAAGACCAAGGGGGAACCCATGATCAAGAACATGGCCATCGGCAGCGGGAACAACCGCATGCTGCTTCTCGCGGCACTGCTGCTGGGCCTGATTTCAGCCATCCTCATCGGGCTCTACTTGAGTAGCCTCGATGGTGGCGAGAGCAAGGTCGCTCCGGTCACCACCCGCACGGTGGTCGTCGCCGTGGCCGAGATCGATCCGCTGACCACGATCAGCGCCGAGATGCTCGTCGTCAAGGCGATCCCTATCGACCTGATCCTGAGTGGCGCCTTCACGACCGCCGAGGACGCCATCGGTCAGACCACCCAGGTCTCGATCGTGCCCGGTGAGCAGGTCCTGCAGTCGAAACTCACAAGCCCCGGCAGCGCCCTGGACTCCTTCGGTGACGAAACGCCGCTCTCCCTCATCATCCCGGACGGCCTGCGAGCGTTCACCGTGTCCGCGAGCTCTGTCGGCGCCGCCGGCGGGCTCGTCCGGCCCGGCGACCACGTGGACCTGATCCTCACCGGTGGTCTCCTCGAGGAGCAGGCCGAAGGCACGCTTACGGGCGCATCGGCCTGCTACGTGCTTCAGAACGTCCAGGTGCTGGCCCTGAACAGCGCCGTCAGCCGGACGACCAGTTCGTCCGACGCCGCCGCCATCGCCGCGGTGAGCGCTAACTCGGAGGTCAACCGCGCCACGCTGGCTGTCACCTCGGAAGAGGCCTGGCAGCTTGCCGCCGCTCAGGGCAGTGTTAGCGGTGGTGGCGTCGAAACCCAGCTCTGGTTGTCGCTGCGGCCGTTCGGAGACTCAACCACTAACGCCGGTCTCCCGACGTGTCAGACGTTCGCAGGTTCGTGAGCAAGAACATGACACGTAATCCACGAGTAGCAGTCATCGATCAGGACCTCAACAGCCGGTCCGACGTCAACAAAACTCTCGCCGTCTCCGGCTTCACCGTGGTCGGCGAAGCAGGCTACGGCATCGAGGCCGTCACGCTGGCTAAGAAGTCCGACCCGGACGTCATCGTGATCGCCGTCGAAGAGCCGACGATCCGCGCTCTCCAGACCGTCGAGGCGCTATCGGACATGCTGCCAAACACCGCCATCATCGGCTACTCCACCATCCGCCAACCGGAGGCGATGCGTAAGGCGATGCTGGCAGGCGTCAGCGACTTCCTGGCGGCGCCGGTCAAGGACGAGGACCTGGTCAACTCCATCTACACGGTTCTCGCCCAGCAGGAGCGCAAGCGCCAGCGCATCGCCGGCGAAGCTGGGGAGCCAGTGTCAGCCGGATCGGTGATCACTGTTTTCGGTGCCAAGGGCGGCATCGGCAAGACTACGATCGCCACCAACATCGCGACCGCGCTCGTTCAGAAGACCCACCAGTCGGCAGTCCTCATCGACCTCGACACCCGCTTCGGCGATGTGGGGATCCTCATGGACATCCCGGTTGAGCGCAGCATCGCCGACCTGGCCGTGGAGGAAGATTCGATAACCACCGAAATGGTGCAGGACTGTCTTTACCAGCACAACAGCGGCGTTTACATTCTGCCGGCGCCGATCCGGCCCACGGACTGGCGCAACGTGCACGCCGGCCACATCGAAAAGATCGTAACCACGCTGGCGCAGAGCTACGACTATGTGGTGCTGGACACGCCAGGCACCTTCAACGACATCGTCGCCAGGGCGCTGGAGCTGGCCTCCGTGGTGGTGCTGGTCGCCACCGTTGACATGGCCAGCCTCAAGGACACCCTGCTGGCCATCGACATGCTGCGCTCCTGGAACTTCCCCCAGGAGAAGATCAAGCTCGTTATCAACGCCACGAACGAAGACACGAACGTGCAGCCGCACGAAGTGAAGCGGATGCTCGGCCGTGAAGTATTCTGGTCGATCCCCTACGACCGCAACATCAGCACGGCAACCCAGCTGGGTATGCCCATCGTCCTGGCGAAGCCTCAGTCGAAAGCGGCCGAGAGCATGATCGAGATGTCGTTCGCGCTGAGCGGCGTTCGCCAGCAGAAGCCGCCTGCCGCCAAGGACTCCCAGAAGGGTGGCATCATCTCGAAGATCCTGGGGACGCAGGACAGAACCGAAGTGAGTGTGGAGTGACGTCATGACAAGCTGGCAACCCGGCAGAAACAACGGACCCAAGCGACCCGGCGATCCCGCCGACGGCGCTCCCGCCAACGCTGGCGGCGCCCGGGCAACCCCCGGCCGCTACAACGAGGACATGGAGCAGCTCATCTTCCGCATCCACCAGATGCTCATCGAAGAGCTGGACTCCGACCAGATCGCGGCGCTGCCCTCGGATGAGCGTCGTGGCGTCGTCGAAGGCGCCGCTGAGACACTCGTCAAGCGCGAGCTGCCCAACGTGGGCGGAATCACGCGCGATCAGATCGTCTCTCGCGTCGTCGACGAAGTTGTCGGCCTGGGCCCGATCGACGCCCTGCTCCGCGACCCGTCGATCTCAGAGATCATGGTCAACGCGCCCGAAGAAGTGTTCTTCGAGCGCGAAGGCATCATCTACCTCAGCGACGTTCGCTTCCGCGACAAGGCGCACATCATGCGCGTAATCGAGCGCGTCATCGCGCCCATCGGCCGCCGCGTGGACGAGTCGTCGCCCATGGTCGACGCTCGCCTTCCTGACGGCTCCCGTGTGAACATCATCATCCCGCCGGTGGCTCCCAAGAGCCCGACTATCACCATTCGCAAGTTCCGCGCTGACAAGATGAGCATGGACGACCTGGTGAAGGCGACGACGCTAACGCCCGACATGGCCGAGTTCCTCAAGGCCTGCGTCAAGCTCAAACTCAACATCATCGTCTCCGGTGGTACCGGCACCGGTAAGACGACGTTCCTCAACGCGATGTCCGAGTTCATTCCGGAGAACGAGCGCATCCTGACCATTGAAGACCCGATGGAGATCAAGATCCGGCAACCGCACGTCGTCTCGCTGGAAGCCCGCCCGGCCAACATCGATGGCAAGGGCGAGATCACCCAGCGAGACCTGCTGCGCAACACCCTCCGTATGCGCCCGGACCGCATCATCATCGGCGAGGTACGCGGCCCCGAAGCCTTCGACATGCTGAACGCGATGAACACAGGCCACGAAGGCTCACTCTCGACCATCCACGCCAACTCGCCGCGCGATGCCCTCTCCCGTATTGAGAACATGGTGCTGATGGCCAGCCTGGATCTGCCCGACCGGGCGATCCGTGAGCAGACGGCGTCGGCGATCGACGTCTTCATCCAGCTCGCCCGCTTCTCCGACGGTGTGCGTCGCGTGACTCGGGTCACCGAGTGCACCGGCATGGAGGGCGAGGTCATCACTCTGCAAGACCTCTTCGAGTTCAGGCAGGATCACATCGACAGCGAGGGCAAGATCCACGGCGAGATGCGCCCGACCGGCATCCGCCCGAGCTTCGCCGAGAGGTTCGGCGCCGTCGGCATCGATCTGCCCGAGGGCCTGTTCCTGGCGAGGAGCGCCTAGCATGGACCTGCTCCTTCTGGCGATTAGCCTGACTATCCTCGGCGCTGTCGTGCTGTTCGTGCTCGCCATCGGCAGGCGCGAATCACGCGCCCGCTTTGTGGAGGCCCGACTGAAGGCGTTCCGCGCGGACGAGAAGCCGCGGGACGACCCGGAAAGCGCTGACGGCCTTCGGCCCAAACAGACCTACTCTGGAATTCCGCTGCTCAGCTCGCTGCTGGCGGGAATGCGCGGTTCGGAGGCGCTGGCTCTCCAACTGGAGCGGGCCGGCGTGCCCCTGCGTGTCGGCGAATTTTACATGATCCGCGGGATCGCTGCCTGCGGCCTCTTCCTGGCGCCGCTGATCTTCGGCTTCTCGCTGTTCAACCTCTTCATTGCGTTCCTGTTGGGCGTAGTCGGTTACATGATTCCGTCGAAGTGGCTGACGAACAAGCGCAATAAGCGGACCGAGCGCATCAACGCGCAGCTCGTGGACATGCTGGGCATGGTCTCCAACTCCATCAAGTCCGGCTATGGCCTGATGCAGAGCCTGGACTTCGCGGGCGGCCAGCTTCCCGCGCCGTTGGGTCTAGAGCTCCGGCGCATGCTTCGCGAGGCGACCCTGGGAATGACATCCGAAGCTGCTCTCGCTGCCATGGGCCAGCGCATCAACAGCAAGGACCTGGATATGGTCCTCACCGCAATCAACATCCAGCGCGCCGTCGGCGGTAACCTCTCTGAGATCCTCGACAAGGTTGCCTATACGATGCGCGAACGTGAGCGCATTCGCGGCGACATCGCAACGCTGACTTCACAGCAGAGGCTGACGGGTATCGTCGTCGGTGGTCTGCCGTTCTTCATGTTCGCGATCTTCATGGTCATGAGCCCGGACTATATGAGTGTCTTCCTCAATGAGAACATCGGCCGCATCATCCTCATCGTGGCCTTCGGCCTCGAAGTTCTGGGCTATCTCGCGATGAAGCGAATCATGGCGATCGAGATCTAGGAGAGAACAATGTTTATCGCTCTCATCGTCGTTTCACTCTCCGGACTCTTCGCCTGCCTCGCCGTCGCCGCCTTTGGCAGCAGGCGCAGCTCCGCCATGGTGACGCGGATCGAGGCGTTCCGCGCCCAATCTACTATGCAGCCTGCCGAGGAGGACGTCGACCTCGAGATGTCCTTCGGAAGGCGCGTCGTCAGACCAGCCATCGACGGCCTGGCGCGAACCGCGACTGGCGTTCTGCCGCAGTCCGTCCTGGCCGACATCCAGCAACAGTTGACGATGGCCCGTTCGCCAATGAAGGTGAGCACTTTCGTCACGTTCTGGCTAGCGTCATTAGTCGTCTTCTGTGGACTCGGACTCATGGTCTTCTTCACTGTGGGTAGCCTGCCGTCTCTGGCCGTCGCCTTTGTCCTACTGGTGCTCGGCTACAAGCTGCCTCGGATGTGGCTCACGAGCCGCGTTAAGGCGAAGCAGAAGGCCGTCATCCTCGGTCTTCCAAACAACCTCGACCTCATTACGACCTGCGTGGAGGCCGGTCTCGGCCTTGACGCTGCCCTTTCCCGCGTCGCGGAACAGAACGAGGGTCCTCTCTCCGCCGAGCTGCAGCGCATGCTGCGCGATGTCTCGATGGGTAAGCTGCGGCGCGAGGCGATGCAGGAGATGGCCGACCGCGTCGGAGTAGAAGAGCTTTCGTACTTCATAACTTCCATCATCCAGGCTGAGAAACTCGGCGTCGGTATCTCTCAGGTGCTGCGCGTGCAGTCCGACCAGTTGCGCATGCAACGGCGCCAGCGAGCCGAGCGCCTCGCCAACGAAGCACCGATCAAGATGATCTTCCCGCTGGTGCTGCTGATCTTCCCGGCGTTTCTCGCCGTGATCCTCGCACCGGCGGTGATCAGAATCTCGGAGACGTTTTGAAGAATCCACACATGGCCCTCGGAAAGAAAATCAGGCAGCTTAGAGAAGAGCTGGGTATGAGCCAGGCACAGTTGTCGTCGCAGGGCGCCCTCAGCCAGGGATACCTCTCCCAGCTTGAGAACGACGAAGTCCAGAACCCCAGCGCGGCCGTCATCTTCAGGCTGGCGCAGGCCCTCAACGTTGACCCCCGCGTGCTCATGGACGCGGCCGGCTACGACAGCGGCGCCAACGGCTCCGGACCGGAGTTCTCCGTGACGGTGGACCCAGAGCTGCTGCGCTTCTTGGCCCGCTTCCCGCGCCAACAGCAGACCTACTTGTTGGGCCTGCTGAAGAGTCTCGATCAGCAGCAGGCCGGGCCTGGCAAGTCGCCAGCGCGCGGCGTAGCGGCGAAGAGCTAGAGGAGCAGCCTGAGTGCTACGCTTTCTCAACATCAGCAAGGGGACGGTCGTCGCCGAAAGCGTCGCGCCGCCGCCGGTCAGTGAAAGGCAGAAACGAGCGACTGACGCGCGTTGTGACCTCATTGGAGCGAGGGGTGATCTATGAATCTTGGAGACAGAATCCGAAAACTGCGCGACGAGCGTGAGCTCACTCAGGGCCAGCTGGCCGTGAGCTCATCCGTCAGCCAGGGCTACCTCTCACAGCTTGAGAACGGCGAGGTGAAGAACCCGTCGGCGGCCGTGTTGCTGCGCGTCGCTCAGGCAGTGAGCGTTGATCCCGACGACCTGTTCGAGGCCGCCGGGTACCCGACCGTGCGCACTCTTCGTGCAACCTACGAGCGTTACGAATCGACGATCGACGAAGAGCTGCTCAGCTACCTGGCGAGTTTGCCGCGGGACAAGCAGCGCCGCCTGCTCTCACTGCTTCAGGGCATCGAGCAAGTGCTCACGGACAGCGGGCCGGCCACGGCCAATGCCGACGATGAAGGTCAACGAAGCGCGGCCGCGGCGCGCGCTGCCGGCCTGACCAAGGTATCCTTATAGCCCATGGCTGAGGGAAACGACGATGGGGCGGCGCTCGCCGAGCGCATCGACCCGGAACTGCTCCATATGCTGTCGCGCATGTCGCGCCGCCAGCAGCGGCAGGTGCTGCTTCTGCTCATGGTCGTCGAGAACCTCTTGTTCGAGATGATGCGGGAGCAGCGTGCCCGCGAAGACCTTGCCTAGCGCTGCGTCCCCACGCTCTTGATGGCGTGGAGTGGGCGTTCTGCCCTCGGGACGTCGGTTGCCCCTGCCGACACTGCGTCGCTAACTTAGCGTGATCACCGCTGCCACTGCGGCGGCCAGTGCCGCTCCCGCGACGTGGACCAGGCCCAACTGCGGCCAGCCCAGCCTTCTTCTCCGAGGCTCCTCGCCGGCGTACATCGGCTCGGCCGGGCTGCGGCGTCTCTCGGGGCCGTGCCATTCTGCTGATGGCGTTGCGCACTCCGTCTCGACGGCAGCGTCGGGGCTGTCTTCCAGGCCGCTGATGCGAGAGCGGAGGCGCGCCCAGACTTCGTCGCGGTGCTCCTCGGCCAGATCCAGAGCCTCACGGGCGAGCTGCATACGAAGGCCGATGACGTCGCGGAGGTTGTCCTGGGTCATCCCAGGTTGTCGCTGAGGTTCTTCATTCGGTCGCGCAGCTTGCGAAGGGCGCGGAAGATCGTCACGCGTACGTTGACCTCGCTCGTGCTGAGGACGCTGGCGATCTCACGGTTCGTGAGCTCGGCGTCGAACTTCAGCGCTATGATCTCTTGCTCTCGCTTAGGAAGCCCGCCGACGAGCGTGGAGAGGAACGCCAACCGCTCCTTGTGAACGAGCATGTCCTCGGGGCTCTTCGGCTGGCTGTGCAGCTCATTTTCAATCGCCGCCTCTCGGGCCGCCTTCTGCGCTGGCTTCTCCTTGCGCCAGTGCGACGAGACCTCATTGCGGGCGATAGTAAAAAGCCACGAACCAAAGGCGTCGCGGGAGCGCAGAGACCGCACCTTCACGAACGCCTTCTCGAACACGTCGGAGACGACGTCGAGGGAGACTTCCCTGTCCTGCACACGGCCGTAGACGTAGGCGAAGACCTTCCCGAAGTACTCGTTGTAGAGCTCTGAAAACTCCGCCGTTGTCGGGGCGAACGTGTCTTCCGGAGTTGCTGTGGCGGCAGCCTTGCGCGGTGCTGGCTTAGTTGCCGTTCGTGCCGGCGCCTTGCGCGCCCCTTCGATCGCGATTCTTGCGGTGGTCATGCTCCCTCACTCTCGGTGCGTGCATCCGTTATGGCTGTACAGATGTCTCGTGATTGAGACGATGAATAGACGCCTCGGTCTGCGCTCCGTTACACCTTCGGCAAAAGAATTCGCAACTTTGTCGCGGCGATTGGTTCCTCGGGCCCACCTCGAACGTCGCCTGGCTCTAAAGCCAGTGTTGCAGAATGCCGGTTGGGAACCGGTTAAGGCCGGTGAACAGCGCGTAAATTAGACGCCGGCCGGGCCGTAGGCGCGGTCCAGCAGCTCGATCACGTGCTGGACCCGCGCCGAGCCGCCAGTGCGCCGCACGCCGGCCTCCAGCTGCGCGAGGCAGCCGGGATTGGCCGTCGCGATGACGTCCGCACCGGTGCTCTCCGCGTCGAGCATCTTCTCGTCCAGCAAGCGCATCGACATCTCTGCCTGCGTAAAGGAGTACACGCCGGCGGCGCCGCAGCAGCGGTCCGCGTGCTCCATCTCGACCAGGTTCAGGCCCGGGATCGCCTTCAGCACTTCTCGCGGCGCGGCGCTGATGCCTTGAGCGTGCGCCAGGTGGCACGAGTCCTGGTACGTCACGGTGA
>JADFKG010000048.1 GCA_022565075.1 Chloroflexota bacterium
GCGACGCGGCGGCCGAGAACGCCGTCGAGGAGGAGCTCCTGGGGCGGCTGTGGCAGGACGCGACAGACCTGGCTGAATGCGCCCGCTCCGTGGCATCGGCGATCGACTCGGACGAAGAGCTGCGAGAGATGACATCGGCCCTGCCGGAGCTGCCGGAGCGTCTGCGTGAGCTGGCGGCGATGGCCGACTGGGCGGGCGAGCAAGGCGCGCAGGTTCGCCTGACGTTCGTGCTCTAGTCGCGGTAGAGCTTCTCGGCCGCGATGTACTCGCGGACAGCCTCCGGGACGAGGCCCTCGATCGAGCGTCCGGCTTGCACTCGCTCGCGGATCTCCGTCGCGCTGACGTTGACCGGGGGCATATCGAGCCAGATGACGCGCCCGTGCAACCCACCGGGGAGCGCCTCAGAGGCCGTTGGCCCGCCGTCCCCGGCGCGACCGGCCACAGCCAGCGCCGCCAACTCCAGCACCCTCTCAGGCGCGTGCCAGTTCGGCAGGTCCGCCAGTGCGTCCCGGCCCAGGATGAAGACAAGCTCGGCGCCCGGCCTCTCTTCTTTGAGCGCCTCCAGCGTGACGTCCGAGTACGACGGCCCCTCGCGCTCAACTTCCAGCGTGGCGATCTCGAAATGAGGATGCCCGGCGATCGCTAGCCGCACCATCTCGCAGCGCTCGCCGGCCGGCGCCATCTGTTGCTCAGCCTTCCGCCACTGGTACCCTGCCGGGACAAAGACGACGCGCTCCAGGTCGGCCTGCTCGTACGCCGTCTGCGCGAGCCTCAGGTGCCCGGCGTGGATCGGGTCGAAGCTCCCACCGAGGACACCGACTCTCACGCTTCCATCTCCAGCTCGACGCTGCCCAGCACGATCCGATCGCCCCGCTTGGCACCGGCGCGCTTGAGCGCGCCAGTGACGCCCCAGCGGCCGAAGCGTCGCCACAGCTCGGCGCGGCCTTCATCTACCCCCAACGGCATCATCTCGGCGAAGGCGACGGCCCGCTCGCCCACGATGTGATAGGCGCCGTCTTCGCGCTGGATGGTGACGCTGCCGGGCCGGCCATCGGGGCGCACTACCGGCAGCGGCGACTCTTGTTCCGCTTCCGCTTTCGCCGCGTTGAGCACCGCTTCCGCCTCGTCCATCTCCTTGAGACGGCTGGCCAGCTCCCCGACCAGCCCCTCGACGCCCTCGCCGCCGGCCGCCGAGATGAACACCGGCTCGATCTCGCCCTTGCCAAAGAGCGCTTCCAGTTCGCCCCGGCGCTCCGCGACCTCCACAATGTCGATCTTGTTGATGGCCACGATCTGCTGCCTCCCTTGCAGGCCCTGGCCGTACTCGCTCAGCTCCCGGTTGATCGCCAGCATGTCCGCCCACGGGTCCGGGTTGGCGCCGTCGATCAGGTGGACGAGCAGACGGGTGCGCTCGACGTGACGCAGGAAGTCGAGGCCCAGGCCGGCGCCCTCGTGCGCGCCTTCGATCAGGCCCGGTATGTCCGCGACCACGAACCGCTGCCAGCCGACGTCGACGACGCCGAGGCTGGGTTCCAGCGTCGTGAAAGGGTAAGCGCCGACTCGCGGGCGGGCCGCCGACATGGCAGCCAGAAGCGTCGACTTGCCGGCGTTCGGCAGCCCGACGAGGCCAACGTCCGCCAGCAGTTTGAGGTCGAGTCGTACGCGCCGCTCCTGGCCCAGCTGGCCCCGCTGAGCGATGCGCGGCACCCGGTGCACGGAGGTGGCGAAACGGGCGTTACCCCAGCCTCCCATGCCGCCGCCCGCGGCGACCACGCTTCGGCCTTCGCTCGTCAGGTCGCCCAGAGGCTCTTCCTCCCCATCATCGCCGATCATCGTGATCTGCGTGCCGACAGGGACCTTTAGTTCGAGCTTCTTGCCGCGCCGCCCCGCTTTGTCCGATCCCTGGCCGTGCGCGCCACGGTCCGCCTGGTAGATCCGTCGGCGGCCGAGCTCCTTGAGCGTGCGCACGGAGCGGCTGGCGGTGATGACGATGTCGGCGCCGTCGCCCCCATCCCCTCCATCAGGCCCGCCACGTGGTACGAACTTCTCCCGGCGGAAGCTGACGATCCCGTTTCCACCGTCTCCAGCCTTCAATGTGAGTTCTACGCGGTCTATCACACGCCTATTATAAGTTGGACATATATAAATACCTCATAGTAGTCGCCGTCGTAGAGGTGTTGATCTGTTGGCGGCGTACGCGCTGGTGCTGGGGAAAGCCTGTGGGCTGTGCGCGGCGAGGTAGTGGACGGCGGTGGATTACCGGCGAAGCCACTTTCCGTAACGGGGCGCGGGCGAGAAAAAACCGGGGCTGGTGTCGCTCCAACCCCGGTCTGCTGTGGATTTGCGGGCAGGTTGTGGAGTTACAGGTGGGAAACGCTCTCCCGGATCTCCGTCAGCTGCACACTGAGGCGTGGATCCGCGATCAGGGCGCGTGTAATCTTCTGCACGCCGTGGATCACGGTCGAGTGGTCGCGGTGGCCGAGGAGCAGGCCGATCTGCTTGAGGGCCAGCTCGGCGTCCTCTCGCAGAAGGTACATCCCGATGTGGCGCGCCTCGGCGATCTGCTTGGCTCGGCTCTTACCGGTGATCGCCGCCAGCGGCACGCCGTAGTACTCCGAGACGGCCTCCAGAATCGCCTGCGGATTGGCGGGCGCGGCGGCAGTCGGTGTCAGGGCGGCCAGCGCCTTCTGCGCGACCTCGAGGTTGATCGTGCTGCGTGTCAGGCGAGCGTAGGCGACGACGCGGTTAAGGCAGCCCTCCAGCGCGCGGATGTTGTCCCGGACGCGGTCCGCGAGATAGCTCAGCACCTCGGTCGGCACGTCGACCCGCCGTTCACTGGCCTTCGCCATCAGGATGGCGAGGCGCGTCTCTTCGTCCGGTAGCGCGATGTCGGCGGTCAGCCCCCATTGGAAGCGGGACGACAGCCGCGCCTCCATGCCGGGGATGGCCGACGGCGGGCGGTCGCAGGCGAGGACGATCTGGCAGCCGTTGGAGTGCAGGTCGTTGAAGGTGTAGAAGAACTCCTCCTGCGACTTGCCTTTGGAGCCAAGGAACTGTACGTCGTCGAGCAGCAGGAGCTGCACGGAGCGGTAGCGCCGGCGGAACTCATCGGTCCGACTCTGAGCGATCGAGGTGATGAAGTCGTTGACGAACTGCTCCGAGGTGACGTAGAGAGCGTTGATGTTGATCTGGCCGGCGCGCAAGGCGATCGCCTGCAAGAGGTGAGTCTTGCCCAGGCCGGGACTGCTGTAGATGAAGAGAGGGTTGTAGTCCTCTCCGGGTTTTTCGGCCGCCGCGAGGGCCGCCGCCGCCGCGATGCGGTTGGAGTCTGCGACAACGAACGTCCGGAAGGTGTAGCGAGGGTTCAGCCGCTGCTTGAGCAATGGGCTCGAGATCAGGGAGTGCACGGGCGAGGCCTCGTCCAGCGGCATCGCTGCCGTTTTGGTCGCCGGTCTGCCGTTGCGGTTCACGTGCACCTGACCGTTTGGCTTACCGTTGGTGCCGATGATCTCGAACGAGACCTCAGTGGGCTGGCCCAGAATGCCGCCAACGGTCTGCGAAACGATCCCCTTCATGCGGGTTCCCAGCCATTCCTTCACGAACTCCGTCGGGACTCCTACGATAAAGTTGCCGTCCTCGTGCCGGAGCCCCAGAGTGTCTTTGAGCCAAGTGTCATAGTTCGGCTTCGTGACATGAATCTGGAGCTGGCCGAGGGCAGTGTCCCAGACACGCTGAGCCGTGGGGTCTGCCATCAGGAGCGCCTCCGTGTGAAGTAGAAAGTGGGGGTGTGGTTGGCGAAGCGGATGGCGGGAACATAGCAGGGGGTAATCAAGGGCGTCAATCGCTTTATGTTAATCAGGGCACAGACTATGCCGCCCTTTTCGAACGCTTAAAGACGGAGCGGTTGAGGGCCCATTTTTTACCCGCGTTATAATGACCGCACCCTTCTTCCGGGGACTCTCATGCTACTGACGATGGACGTTGGCAATACCAACATTACGCTCGGTATCTTCGACGGCGAGGATCTGCTCGCGAGGTGGCGCATCGCCACCGATGTGGAGCGTCTGCCGGATGAATACGCCGTCATCATCCTCAGCCTCCTCCAGCACGAGTCGATAGCCGCTGACGCTGTCGACGAGGCGATCATGGCTTGCGTCGTCCCGGACCTCGAACCCGTATTCGACGCGGTCGTCCAGCGCTGCTTCAACATCGCCCCGCTTCATGTCACGACCGGCGTCAGGACGGGGCTGCGCATCGTTTACGACTCGCCGCGCGACGTCGGGGCGGACAGAGTCGCCGACGCGGTCGCTGCGATCAAGCTGTATGGCCCGCCGCTGATCATCGTCGACCTGGGCACGGCGACCGTCTTCGACGCGATTAACGGCGACGGCGACTACCTCGGCGGCGCCATAGCACCGGGGCTAGGCATCGCCTCCGAGGCGCTCTTCAGGCGCGCCGCCAAGCTGTCCCGCGTAGAGCTGCACCGGCCGGACACGGCGATCGGCCGTAACACGGTGGGCGCTATCCAATCTGGTATCCTTTTCGGGTACGTGGGTCTCGTTGAAGGCATCGTGGCCCGCATCAAGGACGAGTTGGGCGGTTCGGCCACAGTCATCGGCACCGGCGGCTGGGCCGAGATCATCGCCCGGGAGACCGACGCTATCGATAAGGTCGACACGCAACTGACGCTCACCGGCCTACGTCTCATTCATGAGATGAACAAGGCGTAACCGGCCATGTACAACCTGACTGATAAGCAGATCGTCCTCGGCGTTACGGGCAGCATCGCCGCCTACAAGGCGCCTGATCTCGCCAGCAAGCTGACCCAGGCCGGCGCTGCCGTCGACGTAGTGATGACCGAATCGGCGACTCGCTTCGTGGCGCCCATCACCTTCCAGGGTGTGACTGGCCGCCGCGCCTACCACGACATGTGGGACGAAGCGTCGGAGATCGCCGAGCTGCACGTAGTTCTCGCGCGGCGAGCCGACCTCATGGTGATAGCGCCGGCGACGGCGACGACGATCGCCCGGTTGGCGCACGGACTGGCCGAAGACCTCGTGAGCCTGACCGCCCTGGCGACACAGGCGCCGCTCCTCGTCGCCCCGGCTATGGACCCTCATATGTGGGAGCACGCCGCCACCCAGGCGAACGTCGCTACGCTGCGGTCACGCGGCGTCAGCTTCGTCGGCCCGGAGGAAGGGCGGTTGGCGTCCGGCCAGATGGGGACGGGGCGGATGTCCGAGGTGCCGGTTCTTTTGGGTGCTGTGAGAAACGCGCTCGGCCGGGGCGGCAACCTAACAGGTAAAAAGATCGTCGTCTCCGCCGGCGGCACCCGCGAGGCGATCGACCCGGTGCGCTTCGTCGGCAACGAATCTTCGGGCAAGATGGGGTTCGCCGTCGCTGAGGCCGCGCGCGACCGCGGCGCCGAAGTCGTCCTCGTCTCGGGCCAAACGGCGCTGCCCGACCCTTACGGCGTGGACGTCCACCGCGTGCGCAGCGCGACTCAGATGCGCGACGCTGTCCTCGCCGCCTGCGATGGCGCCCACGCCCTGATCATGGCCGCGGCTGTCGCGGACTTTCAGCCGGCCGAACCGGTGGGTGAGAAGATCAAGCGCAAAGGGCGCGAGTCGCTCACCCTGCATCTGGCGCCGACGCCGGACATCCTTGCCGAGGTGGGCCGGCCGCAGGGGCTCGTCAAGGTCGGCTTCGCGGCGGAGAGCCAGGATCTGGTGGCGAACGCGAAGGCCAAGATCGAATCGAAGGGCCTCGACCTGATCGTGGCCAACGACATCACGGCCAGCGACGCCGGCTTCAGCGTCGACACCAATCGTGTGCTGGTGATCGACAGCAAGGGCGAGCAAGAAGAGTGGCCGCTGATGACCAAATACGAAGTGGCGTGGCGTATACTCGACAAGGTTCAGAGACTATTCGAGGCCTAAGATGACATCCACCACGGATGCCGGACACGCCAGCTTCACGCTGGAGAGGTTCGCGCAGCACTCCTTCTACCACGAGGTAAACAAGCGCCTGGTCGCCCTCACCCAGCTGGCGAAGGCCCAGCGCGTCGTCGACCTCGGCGCGGGGACCGGTGCGGTCACAAAGCTGATCGCACAGGAGGTGGCGAACCAGAACGCGGAAGTGATCGCCGTCGAGCCGTGTGAGACCGCGCTCGAGATCGCACGGCGCAACCTTGAGGAGTTCGGTGGCGCCGTCGTCCGCTTCATCCAGGGCGGCGCCGAGATACTCTCGCAGCTCGTGAAGAAGCCGGTGGACGCCGTCTTCTTCTGCAACGCCATCCACCTGGTGGAGGAGAAGGACCTGGTCCTGCGCGAGATCCTGGAGACGCTGGGGGAGGACGGCACGTTCTCCTTCAACACCTCGTTCTACGATGGCGCGGAGCCGCCTGAGGCCGAACTGTTCTACCGCCGCTGGATGATGAAGGCCCTGCGCGTCCTCAAGAAGGAGTACGGCCTGTCACCGGACAAGACCCGCGTTGAGGCCCGCCACCGGCTGACCGAGGACGAGTACATCGCGCTGCTGGAGTCCAACGGATTCAAGGTGCGCGACAAAGAAGTCGTCACGGTCCAGGTGCCGCTCAGCGGGTTCGAGGCGATTAGCGAGTACAGCCTCTGGATCGAGGGTGTGCTGCCGGGCGTCCCGTTGGCGGCCGGCGCGCACGCACTCGCAGAGGCCGCCCGGCTGACGTTTGAAGATCTTGGCATTACGGAATCGCCACGCAACTGGCTGCTCGTCGTAGCGGACCGGGCGTAGGGCCGCCGCCGGCCCGCCCCGCACTGGCCGGCGCACTAGGCGGTCTCAGCCCGGCGCCACTCCTCGAAACGGCGTGACATCGCCGCCAGCACACGATCCCGGACCTTGCGCTCGCCCGCCCGGTAGAGCCGACGGCGCAGGGCCTCCTTGGCCTCACGCAGGGCTTCGCGCGGCGCAACCCAGCACGATGCGCCCTCGCCCACCGCGATCAGCATGTCGCCTGCTCCGTCCCAGTCCAGCGTGCCCGGCAGCCCTTTTACGATGAGTGGTGGGTCCCAGGTGACGTCGACCCGCAGCGGCCCGGCCCACGGCGTCTGCACGGTCAACAGTTCGTGGACCTCCTGCAGACCCGCACCCGGCGCGATCTCCGGGTCTTCGGCCAGCGCCGGAGGCACGAGAGGGCCGAGCACGAACATCGGCGCCGATTCGATGCCGATCGCACGCAACTCCTCCGCTAGCAGTGCGTGCTTCGAAGTACAGCTGCCCACGCCGTTCCGGCGGCACGAGGCGGCGTCCGGGGGCGTGGGCCAGGCGTACGGCATCGCCTGCACCACACTCACGAACTCGACGGCGCGCCGGCGGTCATCCACGCCGCCATTGTAGTTGGACGGCAGGGCCGGCGGCGCGGCGCGCTATCGCCGGGGCGCCCGGGCGAGCACGAAGTTGATCAGCGTGCGCGTTGGTATGCCTGTCGAGCCCTTTACCCAGAGGCCTCTGTCCTTATTGGACTCGTCGGTGCCGGCCATGTCGATGTGCGCCCAGGGCGTGTCCTCTGCGAAGAAGTGAAGGAACTTCGCGGCGCTGATCGCCCCGCCGCCACGCACGCCCGTGTTCTTGATGTCGGCGATGGTGCTCTTCAGGTCCTCCCGGTACTCATCGATCAGCGGGAAGCGCCACATCAGCTCGCCCGACTTCTCACCCGCGCTGGCGATCTGCTCGGCCAGCGTATCGTCCGTGGCGAAGAAGCCGGTCGCGCGGTTGCCCAGAGCGATCATCATGGCGCCGGTCAGGGTCGCCACGTCGACGATCGGCGAGAGCTTCTCCTGGCGCGCGTAGCAGATGGCGTCGGCCAGGATAAGGCGGCCCTCGGCGTCCGTGTTGATGACCTCGATCGTCTTGCCGTTCATGGCACGCAGGACGTCTCCCGGCCGGGTGGCGCTGCCGGAGGGCATGTTCTCCGCCATCGGCACGATGCCCGTGACGTTGATTCGCGGCTTCAGCTTGCCCAGCGCCCACATCGTGGCGATGACCGCGGCGCCGCCCGACATGTCGCCCTTCATCGCCTCCATGCCGGCCGCCGGCTTGATCGAGATGCCGCCGGAGTCGAACGTGATGCCCTTGCCCAGGAGGCCCAGCGTCTTCTTCGTTCGCCGGTCACCCCGGTAACGCATGATCACGAAGCGCGGCTTCCGCGCCGATCCAGCGCCGACGCCGAGCAGCGCGCCCATGCCGAGCTTCTTGAGCTGGGCGTCGTCCAGGACCTCGCACTCGATGCCGGCTTGCGCGCAGAGCTTCGTCGCCCGTTTCGCCATCTCTGTCGGTGGTAGCTCGTTGCCGGGCTCGTTCGCCATGTCGCGCGTCAGGTTGGCGGCGGCGGCCATCGTCTGGCCGCGCTCGACTCCCCGCTCGATGGCGCGCAGCTTTCGCCGGTCGGTCTCGACGATCGTCAGCGTTTCGATCTCGCCGAACGAGGGGTCGTCGTCGACGCTCTTGTACTTGCGGAAGCGGTACTCGCCCATAAGCGCGCCTTCAGCGATCGCCTGCCCGCAGTCCGCCGTCTCCAGCCCGGCGATGCCAGCGCCGTGGACGATCGTGGCGACCGTCTTGGCGCCGGTCATCCGGGCGCGCCTGAGGGCGGTGCCCATCAGGTTGCGGATCACGTTCAGGTTGAACGAGTCCTGCTTGCCCAGCCCGGCGATGATGACGCGCGGCGACGGCATGCGCCCGAGCGTGTGGACGAGCACCGTCTCGCCGGCCTTTCCCTTGATCTCGCCTTCGTTGATGAGGGCGCTGATGCCTCCCTCAAGCGCGGCATCGACGGCGCCCGTCGCGCCGCCGGGGACCTTCACGTCCTTGAATAGGTTGACGATGATCGCCTTCGCGTCCTGCTGCGTGATATCTCCGCTCTCGACGTTGATCTTCACGGTGGGCTCCTTCCGGTGGGCGTGTCGTTCTGGGCGTCGATGATAGCGATTGGGTGAGCGCCGAGCAAAGGCGGCCGCGCACTAATCTGCCTTGCGCTTCGTACGGCGTGTGGTCGTGCTTCCGTTGTTTCGTGTGTCGCGGCGGGCAGGCTTTTTCGTGGGCGGCTTCTTGGCCGCTGCGCTCGCCGGCGGCTTTAGCGCCTCGATGAGGCCTTCCGGGTCCTCCACTGAGATGGCGATGCGGTCCATCGGCAGGACGCCCCAGGCGCGCGCGCGGCTCTCGAAGCTGACCTCGACGACGTTGCGGTACGAGCCGACGAGGCCCAGGAGGCCGCGCAGGTTGCTGCGCCAGCCGATGCCCATCCACCAGGGCCAGCTGCGCGCCTTCACTTCGCGGATGTCGTCGCGGCTCGCGGTGTAATTGAAGAGGTAGCCGAAGTGGAACGTCACCGCCTCAGGCGTTACGTCGACGTACGAGTTGCTGTGCGTCGCGCCGCCGACGAGAACGGCCGGTGCCCACAGTCTGTCTATTTGCATCTGGAATCGGGTCATCACGCGTTTCCCTTTCTCGAGGTGATCGTGTCGATCTCCGCCAGCTCCTCCGGCGAGAGGTGGAGGTCGGCCGCCGCCGCGTTCTGCTCCACCTGCTCCGGCTTCGTCGCGCCGGCGATGACGCTGGAGACGACGTCCTGGCTGGCGAGCCAACCTATCGCGATGTCCAGCAGGCTCTTGTCTCGTTCCGCGGCGAACTTCTGCAACCGCTCGACGATGTCGAAGTTGCGGTCGGTCAGCAGCTGCTGACCGCGGGCGCCCCAGGCCCCGATGCGCGTGTCATCGGCCGGCGCCTCGCCGCGGCTGTACTTGCCTGTGAGGAGGCCGCTGGCCAGGGGGAAGTAGGGCAGGAGGCCGATGCCGTACTGGCGGCAGGCCGGCACCAGCTCCCGCTCGGCGCGGCGGTCGATCAGGCTGTATTCGTTCTGCGCGGTGATGAACGGGTTCAGGTGCTCGCTCTTCGCCACCCAGTGCGCCTCAACGGCCTGCCACGCGGACATGTTCGACGAGCCGATGTAGCGCACCTTGCCCGAGCGCACCAGGTCGTCCATCGCCCGCAGCGACTCCTCGATCGGCGTGTTTGCGTCCGGGAAGTGGTACTGGTAGAGGTCGATGTAGTCTGTGTTCAGGCGGCGAAGGCTGGCCTCGACCGCCTGTATGATGTGGCGTCGCGAGCCGCCCCGGTTGCCCGGCCCTTCGCCCGTCGGGCTGCCGAACTTCGTGGCCACGATGACGTGCTGGCGCCGCTCGCCCAGCGCCTCGCCCAGGAACTGCTCGGAGAGCGTGCCGCCGTAGATGTCGGCTGTGTCGAAGAAGTTGATCCCCAGCTCCAGCGCTCGGCTCACGACCTCGGCCGACTTCTCCTTGTCGATGCGCATGCCGAAGTTGTTGCAGCCCAGCCCAACGGCCGAGACCTGGAGGCCGGATGCCCCGAGGGACTTGTACTCCATATGCGGGGGCTCCTTCCGCGCCGCTCAGACAGCGACGGCGAGATCGATCTGGTGTCGGCTCAGCTCCGCGACGACGCTTTCGGCGACGGCGGCGTCGGCTTCGATGAGCGGCAGCCGCAGCCCGCCGACCTGGAAGCCGACGTGGTTGAGCGCGTACTTGAGCGGGATCGGGTTCGGCGCGGCGGTCATCAACGTCTTCATCAGCGGCAGCAAGCGCCGGTGGATCGTCGCCGCCTCGGAGCCGCGGCCGTCGAGCTGCGCCTCAATCATCGTACGCATCTGCAGGCCGACGAGATGCGTCGAGACGCCGACGACGCCGTAACCGCCGATCGCGATGATCGGCAGCGTCATCTGGTCATCGCCACTCCAGACCCGAAAGTCGCGCGCGCCTTCGATGATCTCGGCGATCTGGTCGAGGTCTCCGGACGCTTCTTTGACGCCGGCGATGTTCGGGATCTCGGCCAGGCGCAGCTGCGTCTCCGCCGTCACGTTGACGGCGGTGCGGCTCGGGATGTTGTAGAGGATGCACGGCAACGACGTCGCCGCAGCGATCGCCTGGAAATGGCGGTAGAGGCCCTCTTGCGGCGGTCTGCTGTAGTACGGCGCCGTCAGCAGCAGCGCGTCGACGCCCACCGCCTCGGCCTCCTTCGAAAGCGCGATGCTGACAGCCGTGTCGTTCGTGCCCGTGCCGGCGATCACAGCGCCGCGGTTGCCGACCGCCGCCTTTACCTCGCGGAAGAGCGCCAGCTTCTCGTCGTGCGACAGCGTTGGCGCCTCGCCCGTCGTGCCGGCGACGACGAGACCGTCGCTGCCGGAGTCGAGGAGGGCGAGCGCGAGACGCTTGGCCTGGTCATAGTCCACCTCCCCTTCGCGATCGAAGGGAGTGGCCATGGCCGTGAGCACGCGTCCGAGTTCCACTGGGCGACCTCCGCTGATTTCCGTATCTGGGCGTGGCGAAATTCTACCACAGGCATGCTGGCTGAGACGCGGGCCCGATTCGCCCGCCGACGCTATAATGGCGTCCCATGCTCGACCGCCTGCGCCGCATCTTCCGCCGCGAGCCCAAAGCCTTCCCCGAGCTGCCGGACGTCAGGCTGACGCCGATCGGTTACGTCCGCAACCGGGTGAAGGAGCCGATGGCGGACGGCTGGGCGAACGTCGAGTCGCGCGTCATCATCCGGCCCGAGCTGGCGGACATGCTCCTCAACCTCGGCGACTACTCGCACGTGATCATCGTCTTCTGGCCGCACAAGGTTCCGGACGACGTGCGCGGGTCGAAGCCGCAGCTACACCCGCGCGACGACGAGGAGTTGCCGCTGATGGGGGTGCTGGCAACGCGCAGCCAGATCAGGCCGAACCCGCTGCTCGTGACGCCGGTGCCGCTGCTCGCCGTCAAGGGCAACGTGCTCAAGGTGCGCGGCCTCGACGCCATCGACGGCTCGCCCGTCCTCGACGTCAAGCCGTACCTGCCGCACCACGACTCCATCACGGACGCTCGTCTCCCAAAGTGGGTCGAAGACGCGCAGGCCTGGCGCAACCGATGACCGAGCCAGAGCCCCGCGTCCGCGACGTCTACGACCGCCTCGCCGAGCGGTACGGGCCGCGCGGCTGGTGGCCCGCTGATGGCCCCTTCGAAGTGATCGTCGGCGCGATCCTCGTGCAGCGGACGGCCTGGACGAACGTGGAGAAGGCGCTCGCGAACCTCAAGCAGGCGGGCGCGCTCTCACCGGCCGCGATGCGGGCGCTTTCGGCCGGCGAGCTGGCCGAGTTGATTCGGCCCAGCGGCTTCTTCCGCAGCAAGGCGCACAAGCTGCTGGCGTTCCTGGAGATGCTGGCCAAAAGCTTTGGAGGTGACCTTGGGCGCCTGCTGGCGGCGCCGGCAGGCGAGCTGCGTCTGTCCCTTCTCGCCACGCATGGCATCGGCGCGGAGACAGCGGACGCGATCCTCCTCTACGCGGCGCGGCAGC
>JADFKG010000049.1 GCA_022565075.1 Chloroflexota bacterium
GGACGTGGCTGGGGCAATCGTCGGGCGACTCCCACGTCGTGATCTGCGCGAAGGCGCCGGGATCGTCGGTGCTCCAGAGGTACTCGACAGAGACGAAGCCGGCCTCGCCATCGAGCACGGCCTTGAGCTTCGGCAGGACGGCCTCGAGCGCCGACCGCCATTGGGAGCGGTCGGTGATCCGGGTCTTGCGGGTTAGTATCGAGACGACCATGCGCATCGCGCTCCGATGCGCCGATTATGCCGGATGGACTACTGGCCGTGCCACATTCTCGCTGTACGCCGTAGGCGGCGGTCCATCTGCTTCACGGCTCAGCCAGTATACTCGGCGTGTGAACGGGGAGACGATAGCGGCGCGGCTGACGCAGGTGCGCGACCGCATCGCCGCCGCCTGCGAGCGCAGCGACCGTTCGCCCGAAGAAGTGACGTTGATCGCCGTGAGCAAGGGGTTTGGCGCCGCTGCTGTTCGCGAAGCCGCAGCGGCCGGCCTGACGGACATCGGCGAGAACCGCGTGCAGGAGGCGGCGGACAAGCGGCCCGGTCTGGACGACGTCAGCGGCGTCACCTGGCACATGATCGGCCACCTGCAGACGAACAAGGTGAAGGGTGCGCTGGGCCTCTTTGATATAATTCACTCCGTAGACTCGCTCCGCCTTGCGGAAGCGATATCCAATCGGGCACTATCGGACGTGCCCGTTTTTCTTGAAGTGAACGTTTCGCATGAACCCACGAAGACCGGCTTCACAATCGGCGAAGTCCCCGACGCTTACCGCGCCGCGCGGCTTCTGCGCCTCGACATCCGCGGCCTGATGACGATCGCACCACTGACGGACCGCGACGAGGACGTCCGCCCGATCTTCCGCGACCTGCGCCAGACGGCGCACGGACTGGGCCTGGAGCAACTCTCGATGGGCATGACGAACGATTACGAGGTCGCCATCGAAGAGGGTGCGACACACGTTCGCATCGGACGGGCGATCTTCGGGGAGCGGCCGGCGTGAAGCTGGCGTTCATCGGCGGCGGCACGATGGGCGAGGCGATCGTCGCCGGGGCGATCGCCAAGAACGTGGCCGACGCGGACGGCATCACCGTCTGCGACGTGGCGCCCGCCCGCCGCGAGCACATGTCGTCCAAGTATGGAGTGTCGGTGACGGATTCTGCCCCCGAGGCGGCCAGCGGCGCGGACGTCGTTGTGCTGGCCGTGAAGCCGCAGCAGTTCGCGGCCGCTGCCGGCGGACTCAAGGGATCACTGACGGCGGGCCAGACCATTATGTCGATCATGGCCGGCGTCCGGATCGAGACGATCGCGGAAGTCACCGGCCACGCAGCGATCGTTCGCACGATGCCCAACACGCCGGCCACGATCGGCGAGGGGATGACGGTCTGGACGGCGACGGCAGCGGTCGCCGAACCGGCGCGGGAGTCTGTGCGCCGGCTACTGTCAGTGCTGGGCGAAGAGGCGGCTGTCGACGACGAGAAGTACATAGACATGGCGACCGCGGTCAGCGGCAGCGGCCCGGCCTACGTGTTCTTGCTCATCGAGGCGTTGGTGGACGCCGCGGTAGAGATCGGGCTCGAACGCGAGATGGCGACGCGAATGGTGCTGCAGACAGTGAAGGGGTCAGCGCGGTACGCTGAGGACAGCGGAGCCGACCCGGCAACGCTGCGAGAGCAAGTAACGTCAAGCGGCGGCACAACGGAGGCGGCGCTACGAGAGCTGGAGGACGCCGGCGTTCGGGCGGCGTTCGCCCGGGCGGTCGGCGCCGCGTACGAGCGGGCAAAGGAGTTGGGAGGCTAGATGCAACTAGTTGGGCTCTTCATCACGGTGGCCGCCTACGTGCTCTTGGTCGCGGTCATCATCCGCATCATCTTCTCGTGGACGAACTTCGATCCGGAAAATCCGATCGCGCAAGTAATCCAGGAGATTACCGAACCGATCCTGGCGCCGATCCGCAGCGTGATGCCGCGGATCGGAATGTTCGACCTCGCACCGATGGCGGCCAGTTTTCTGCTGATCATCCTGGCGCGACTGGGCCAGAGCCTGATGGCTTGACGCGTTATCGGTCTTCCACATCTTGGCGTATAGTGACATTGGCATAGCGCGCGTACACTGTACGCAGTGGTAGCATTCCGTCGAACGCATGTTCCAGCCGAGTAGGAGAGAGCGATGACCGCCAACGGAGCGAGCGATAACGGAACCAAGGAGAACCGCCTCCGCGCACTTGAAGTAGCGATCTCGAAGATCGAGAAGGACCACGGCCATGGCTCCATCATGCGCCTCGGCGAGGTCAGCGCAGCGATGGCGGTGGAGACGATCCCAACGGGGTCGCTCTCACTGGACATAGCGCTGGGCGCTGGCGGCATCCCCCGCGGGCGGATCACCGAGATCTTCGGCCCGGAGATGGCCGGCAAGTCGACCGTCGCCATGCACATTATCGCCGAGGCGCAGAAGCTCGACGGCCTCACCGCCTACATCGACGTTGAGCACGCGATGGACCCGACGTTCGCACAGGTCATCGGCATCAACATCGACGACCTCCTCATCTCGCAGCCCGACACCGGCGAGCAGGCGCTCGAGATCTGCGAGGCGCTGGTCCGTTCGAACGCCATCGATGTCGTCGTCATCGACTCGGTAGCCGCGCTTGTGCCGCGCGCCGAGATCGAGGGCGACATGGGCGACTCTCTGCCCGGGCTACAGGCGCGGCTGATGTCGCAGGCGTTGCGCAAGCTGACGGCGGCGATCTCCCGCTCGCGCACGAGCGTTATCTTCATTAACCAGCTGCGCGAGAAGATCGGCGTCGTCTTCGGTAACCCGGAGACGACCCCCGGCGGACGCGCGCTCAAGTTCTACAGTTCGGTACGCATCGACCTGCGGCGGATCGAGACCCTGAAGCGGAACGGGACGGCGATCGGCAACCGGGTGCGGGCCAAGATCGTGAAGAACAAGATTGCGCCGCCGTTCCGCGTCGCCGAGTTCGACATCATCTTCTCGGGCCCGAAGATCGGGATCAGCCGCGAGGGCGACATCCTCGACCTGGGGACCGAGGCGGAGATCGTCAAGAAGCAGGGCGCCTTCTACTCCTATAAGGACAACAAGATGGGCCAGGGCCGCGAGAACGCCAAGGACTTCCTGCGCACAAACCCGGAGATCGCCTCCGAGATCGAGGACATGATCCGGGCGCAGGGCCAGCCGGACGCCGTAGCCACCGGCACCAAGGAATAAACGCAACCGCAGCCGATGCGCGTTACTGCGATCGAGCGGCCGCCGCGCAAGCGGCGCTATGACGTACGAATCGACGACGCCCGCGTCGTCCCGCTCTCCCGCGAGGTGCTGGCCGCGGCCAACCTGCGCGTCGGCCAGGAACTTGACGATTCGCGCGTCGCGGAGCTGGAAGCGGCCGAGGCACGCCACACGGCGATGACCGCGGCGCTGAGGCTTCTGTCGTACCGCCAGCGCAGCGAGCGCGAGATGTGGGACGCGCTGCGTTCGAGGCGCATCCCGGAAGCGATCGCCAGCGAGACGCTGGACCGCCTGCGGCAGCTGCGCCTGATCGACGACCAAGCGTTCGCCGAGGCCTGGACCGAGAGCCGCCAGCGCAACAGCCCGCGCGGCCGCCGAATGCTGCTGGCCGAACTGGCGCAGAAGGGTATCGAGCGCGAAGTGGCACAAGCGTCCGCAGCCGAGATCGACGAAGAGGCTGCCGCCCTGCGAGCCGGACGCAAGCGCTCGCGAACGTTTGGGGGCCTCGAGTTCCGCGAGTTCCGGCGCCGGCTGGGCAACTTCCTGGCCCGCAGGGGGTTCGGCTACGACGTCTGCGAGGCGACGATAAGGCAGCTCTGGGCCGAAGTTGGCGACTCCCACAGCCGATAGCGGCCGTCTATAGCGCCTACGTCCGCCATTCACGCCAGTGCCACCTTTTCTTGACACTTTTCGCTTGCTGAACCTATGATGAAAGATCAGAAGAGATGCTTCTGGCCCAGTCACACCATTTCTAATGCTTCTACCATTTGTCCTTTTCACAGGAAGTGAGGCGAAATGCCGGCCATTGCCCTTATCGTGGGGCTTGTCGGCGTTGCTATCGGTGTACTCGGCGCTCTCTTCGTTCAGCAGTACGTTCGTCGCAACCGCGTCGAAGCTGCAGAGCGCAGCGCCGCCCGCATCCTTAACGAAGCCGACAGGCGCCAGAAAGACCTACTACGCGAGGCCAAACAAGAGGCCGTCCAGACCCGCCGCGAGGCGGAATCAGAGATTCGTGAACGCCGCAATGAGCTTAAGGGTGGCGAGCGCCGCCTAAGCCAGAAGGAAGATACCCTCGAACGCAAGCTTGAGGGAACCGAACAGCGGCAACGCAATCTCCAGAAGAAGGAAGCTGCTCTGGAAGAGCAGGAGCAGGAGCTCGCCCAGCTTTCCGAAGAGCGCCGGGCGGAGCTCGAGAAGCTTTCCAACCTGACCGCCGCTGAGGCGCGCCAGACGCTCCTGGAGCAGGTCGAGCGCGAGATCCGAGACGAATCCAACCGCCTCCTGCGCGAGATCGAACAGGAGGTCAAGGCAGAGGCTGACACCCGCGCGCGGAAGATCATCGCGACGACGATGCAGCGCCTGACAAGCGACGTAGTCTCTGACGCGACTGTGTCCATCGTGCCGCTGCCCTCCGAGGACATGAAGGGCCGCATCATCGGCCGGGACGGCCGCAACATCAGGGCGATTGAGCACGCCACTGGTGTCGACGTCATCATCGACGACACGCCGGACGCCGTTACGCTCTCCGGGTTCGATCCGATCCGGCGCGAAGTGGCACGAATAGCGATGACGAAGCTGCTCAGCGACGGCCGCATCCACCCGGCACGCATCGAGGAGATGGTGGAGAAGGCGCGCAAAGAGGTCGATCACGCGATCAAGGAAGCCGGCGAAGACGCGATGGTCGAAGCTAGCTGCCCCGGCCTTCACCCGGAGATCGTGCGCACGCTCGGACGCCTGAAGTTCCGCTACAGCTACGGACAGAACCAGCTCAACCACGCCATCGAGACGGCAAACCTGGCGGCGATGATCGCCCACGAACTGGGCGCCGACGTCGAAGTATCACGCCGCGGCGGCCTGCTGCACGACCTCGGCAAGGCGATCTCGCACGAGGTCGAGGGCACGCACGCGCAGCTTGGCGCGGATCTGGCGAGGCGCCACAAGGTGCCGGACGCTGTTGTGCACTGCATCGAAGCGCACCACGAAGAGGTGGAGCCCGGCAGCGTCGAGGCGATCATCACGATCATCGCCGACGCGATCAGCGGCAGCCGCCCCGGCGCCCGCCGCGAATCGGTGGAGCACTACCTGAAGCGGCTCGAAGCGCTGGAGGAAGTGGCCAACGCCTTCCCCGGTGTCGACAAGTCGTTCGCGATCCAGGCTGGCCGCGAGGTCCGTATCATCGTCAAGCCGGAAGAGGTGGACGATCTGGGAGCGCAGCGGATGGCCAAGGAGATCAGCAAGAGCATTCAGGAGAGCCTGGACTACCCGGGCCAGGTGAAGGTCACCGTGATCCGGGAGCGCCGCTCAATCGAATACGCCAAGTAGGCGAATACGACAAGATAGAAAGGGACAACGGCCGGCTTTGCCCCGCTGAAGCCATGGCGCTGAACATCCTTATCATAGGCGACATCGTCGGCAAACTCGGCCGGCGGACGGTGGCCTCGGTTCTCCCCGGCCTGCGCCAGACCAGGTCCGTTGACCTGGTGATCGCCAACGGTGAGAACGCCGCCGGCGGACGGGGCATGACTCCGGCCACAATCGATGAGTTGCGCGACGCGGGCGTCGACGTCTTCACTTCCGGAAACCACATCTGGGCCAAGCGCGAGATATATCCCGTGCTGGAGGACGAGTCGGCGCCGTTGATCCGCCCGCTCAACTACCCGCCGGGCGCCCCCGGCCGCGGCATCCACCGCGACGGTCACGTGGCCGTAGTCAACCTCATCGGGCGAACGTTCATGGGCGACAGCGTGGACTGCCCCTTCCGGGCCGCTGACGCCGCCCTGGAGCAGCTCGCCGACGCCTCCGTGATCATCGTCGATCTGCACGCTGAGGCGACGAGCGAGAAGATCGCGATGGGCCACTATCTGGACGGCCGCGTCAGCGCCGTCGTTGGGACGCACACACACGTACCGACGGCCGACGCGCGCGTGCTGCCGGGCGGAACGGCCTACGTGAGCGACCTGGGCATGGTCGGCGCAACGAACTCAGTTCTCGGAATGGAGTATAAGCCGGTGCTAGAACGCTTCCTGACGCAGCTCCCCAACCGCTGGGATCCCGTGAAGATCGGCCCGGCGACGTTCAACTCGGTCTTCGTCACGGTCGATGACAGCGGCCGGGCGACCGGGATCGAGCGAGTCGACTGCGAGGTGCCGGCGTGACCAGCCTGGGCGACCTGCACTTGCACAGCACGATCTCCGATGGCCGCCTGAAGCCGGCGGATCTCGTGGACCTGGCCTATAAGAACGGCGTGCGCGTGATGGCGCTGACGGACCACGACATCGTCGACGGCCTGCCCGCTGCGTTTGAGGCGGCCGAGAAGTACGACGACCTGACGCTGATCCCCGGGATCGAGATGAGCACCGACGTGCCGGGCAACGAGGTGCACATACTCGGGCACTTCATCGATTGGCAGAGCGAAGACTTCCGGGCCAAACTGGCGCACCTGCAGGACTCGCGGCTGGGCCGGGCGCGACGGATGGTGGAGCGCCTGGCCGAGCTGGGCAAGCCCATCGAATGGGAGCGCGTGCAGTCGTTCGCCGAAGGCGCCGTCGGCAGGCCGCACATCGCACTGGCTCTCATCGAAGCCGGCCACGTCGAATCGGTGAACGAGGCGTTCGATCAGTACCTCAGCCGCACGGGACCGGCTTACGTCGAGCGCGAGCGGCTGGAGCCGGAGGAAGTCGTCGCGACGATCCTCGGCGTCGGCGGCCTCGCCACGCTCGCTCATCCGCGGGAGCTGCACGCGGCCGGCAGCCTGGACGTGCTTCTGGAGCGGTTGAGAGCGGCGGGGCTGACCGGGATGGAGACGTACTACCAGGACTACGACGCCGGCGAGGTGGAGATGTTCCGGCAGATCTGCGAGCGCAACGAACTCTTGCCGCTGGGCGGAAGCGACTTCCACGGCATGGGCGGACCGAAACAGCGCGAGCCCGGCAACATCCCGCTGCCGATCGAGCCGGTGAACGACCTGTTCCGGCTCGCGGAGGAGCGCGGGGCGGTCGAGCGAGCGCTGCTGAGGCACACCTATCGCTGAGCAGACGAGCGACACCCGGTACTGCGCGCGACACCCCAGCGTCGAGACGGGTCTAGCCTGCGGGCGCTGCGAGACGCCCATCTGTCCTCAATGCGTCGTCGCCACTGAAGTAGGCTCTCGCTGCCCGGCCTGCGCGCCGCAACGCAAGCTGCCCCAGTTCGAGATCAGCCCGCTGCTTGGCATTCAGGCGATAGCCGCATCGGCGGGCGCGGGCGCGGCGCTGGGAGCGGCCTGGGGCTTGCTGCTACCGGGGGGCTTCGGCTTCTTCATGATCTTCCTCGGCATCGGCATCGGTTACGTCGTCGCCGAGGCGATCGGGTTCACGACGAACCGCCGCAGCGGGACACCGCTGCAGGTGATCGGTGCGCTGGGAGTGGTGGCGGCCTACTTCGTGCGCAACCTGGTCGCCGGCGACGGCTTCGTGCCGACGAACGACCTCGGAGGCCTGATCGTCCTGCTGGCAGGAATCGTGATGGTGATCAACCGGCTCCGCGGCTAGCGGAAGAAGCCGAGGGTGACGATCCCGATGATCAGCACACCGCCGAGAATGACGATGCGGACGAGCTCGTTGCGGACGTGCGAGTAGTCGCGGCTGACGTGTTTTTCGGCACGTCCGTCCGGCGAAACGTCACGCACGTATTCGGCGCCGGGCGCTCCGGGCTCAGGCGCCTCCGTGGCGGTCTCGATATCGACGTCGGTTGCGACCTGGCCAGCCGGAGCTTCGGCGAAGTCGTACTGAACGGTTCGGCGGCTGCGGCGGCGGCTTTTCCTAGGCACTGTGTGTCAGTTGGCTCCTAACGTGGGATTCTAGTGCATTATAGCGGGACGCCGGGCAACGCGCGAACGAGAGCGGGCGCGTTGACCGCCTTGGCGTTCGTGCTAAAATCCGGGTACGGCCCCGTGGTGTAGCGGTTAACATGCCACCTTGTCACGGTGGAGATCGTCGGTTCGAATCCGATCGGGGTCGCCAGATCGAATTTATACCTACGCGATTGCCGGAGGGATTAGGGTGAGCAGCGGCAAAGTATCCCGCAAGACGGTGGACTTCACCATGACATTCGCATGGTCGGTGCCACCAACCTCCGCAACCAACGTCTGTTGGCCCGGCGACCCCGACATCTAGCGAGCCGACGCGGCCCCAACTCGCGGAGCGCGGCGAGGGCGCTCGTTAGTCGGGATCGAAGTGCCCGTCACACATCTAGTACGGAAGCGGTTCCACGTAGACGTCCAGGGCTCGACTGCCGACGAAGGACACGAAGCCCAGCGCCCGCGAGGTCTCGTGGGTCCAGGCCACGTTCACGGGATCCAGGGCGTAATCCACGGTGAAAATGAGCTCACCCCGTTGTTGGGCATAGGTCAGAGCGGCGATGTACTCCTCGCTGCTGACATGGAGCGTGCTCTCTGGAAACTCGTCGTGCTGCCGCCGGCACTGATCCGAGAGCGACTGCACATAGCCATCGCTTTCGACAGCGTCGTCCGTCGCGGGAAGTGGACAGTCGCCGGGCGGGTCGTTACTTACGCCGCCGTCAAACCACACATGCTCCTGGGCGATGGCGTCGATGGCGCGGAGGTAATCATCGTCATCCGCTAACTCTGCCGCATTCTGCGCGATGACGATGAAGCCGGGCCGGAGCCCGCGCGCAAGATCCGCGAGATCCGTGACCCAGGAGACCATCTCCCGGCGGGCATCCAGGCCAGCGTCACTTGCCTTGCTGAGGACAAGTTCGTCAGAGTACGCTTCGACCCAGTCCAGGTAGACACCATCGAACCCGGCCGCGACGATGGCCTCAATGTAACCGCTTTCGGCGAGCCAGATTTCGCGCCACTCCGGGTTCCAGAAGGCCACCGGGAAGTTCCCCTCCCAGCCGTCCGGGTCATCACCAAGAATCCAGCCGGGATCGCCGGCTTCCCAGCCATCCTGCCAATACGTGCGGTAGTCCTCAGCCTCTCCTATGTTGATGTACGTGAGAACGAGCTTCGAATTTGGCGCGTCCTGCAGCTGAGCCACCACCTCAGCCATTAGATAGCCGGCGTTCCCGCGCTCCGATGGGATGAAATCGAGCACAACGAGGTCGTGCTCCGACGCGGCTATCAAGTCGACCGCTTGTTGATCGAGATCGACATCGATCATGTAAAGCCAATGGCGCACTTCGGAGAGTCGACTGTCCTGAGCGTTCCCGGCGAGGGGGCCGGCCTCCTGCTGGGGTTCGCCATCCGACTCATCGGCACCGGAGCAGGCCCAGCCCACGACTAGAAGGATTGCTGCCACAGTGGTGGCCATGAACCCCACGACGACGACCCTGCTCATTCATTTATTCTAGTCGCGACGAACTCTGGCCTCCAACTGGAGCATAACGCCGTGTTGGTTGTGCGGGGCGCCTTCGGCACGACGCACGTAGACGACGCTCTGGTATCCTGTGCAGGCACACGCGTACAGGAGCACCAGATGCAACTGACAGAAGCCCAACGCATGATCTACAACACGGCGAAGTCGTTCGCCGAGCGCGAGATACGCCCGCACGTCCGCGAGCGCGCCACCGACGAGACGTTTCCGCTGGAGATCATGCGCAAGCTGGCCGAGAACGGCCTCCTCGCCGGCCCTTTTCCGGAGGAGTACGGCGGCGCGGGCATCGACAACGTCTCGTACGTGCTGCTGTGCGAGGCGATCGGCGGCGCCAGCCCGTCGGTGTTCACGGCGGCGCTCACGGTGCAGCTCTCGCTCGTCGGCACGGCCATCTGCAACTTCGGAAACGACGAACAGCGCCGGCGCTGGCTGCCGGACCTCTTCTCGGCGAAGAAAGTCGGCGCCTTCGCACTGACTGAGCCGAACGTCGGGTCGGACCCGGCGGCGATGGAGCTGACGGCGCAGCGTGACGGCGACGACTGGGTGCTCAACGGAAGCAAGTTCTGGATCTCGAACGGCGCCCAGGCCGACCTCATCGTCGTCTTCGCACAGACCGACCCCGGCTCTCGGCACAAGGGTGTCGCCGCGTTCGTAGTCGACGGCGACGCGCAGGGGCTGGAGCGACAAGACATTCCGGACAAGATGGGACTGACTGCCTCCAACACGGCAGCGCTCTTCTTCGACGGAGTGCGCGTGGGCGACGACCGCCTGCTGGGAGCGGCGGGCGATGGATTCGAGATCGCCCAGACGTCGCTGGAGGCGGGCCGGACATCGACGGCGGCGTGTGCGGTCGGCATCATCCAGTCGTGCCTCGACGCCTGCGTGAGCTACGCGAAGCAGCGCGAGCAGTGGGGCAAGCCGATCGCCGGCCACCAGCTGGTCCAGGAGATGGTGGCCGACATGGCGACCGACTGCGAGGCGGCGCGTCTGCTGACGATTCAGGCCGCGCAGACACGCGACGCCGGCGAGCCCGCGACGAAGCACGTCGTGATGGCGAAGCACTTCGCGACGGAGGCCGCCGTCAAGGCCGCGCGCACGGCGATCTCGCTGCACGGCGGCGTTGGCTACCTGCGCGAGTACCCCGTCGAGGGGCTCTTGCGCGACGCGATCGGCCTCTCGCTGTACGAGGGCACGACGCAGATCCAGAAGCTGCTGCTGGGCCGCGAAGTGCTGGGCGTCAGCGCGTTCTAGGCCGTCAAGCAGCGCAGCAAGCGACGCCTGTCCCATTCCCGTGACAGTTGGGTCTTGCCAACAATTCGCGCGCCTGCTTCCGTTGACTTGTGCGCACGCAAACGCGAACCTCTAGCCGATGCCCCTGACGCTTCGCCTCGACCCCTGGACTCCTACGTACGAGTCCGCCCTCCAGATCGACGAGGACGAGACCGGCCCGCAGCCGGACGTCGACCCGTTCGTCGAGACGGACGATTGGCGCGCGCGTGAGCCGCAGTTCGTCGAGCGCCCGCGCACGATCGCCTTCGTGGACGGCGTGCAGCGCGTCGAGATGCGCGTCATCGGCGACCGCGACGGCAAGACCGTGTACGGCGCCTTCGCCTCGGTCGCCGTCGGCGCCGTCTTCACGCGCGAGGGCGGCTCGGAAGTCGCCGCCGAGACGCCGCTGCGGATACTGGCGCTGGCGGACGGCGAGACGCACCCGGCGGTGTCGATCCCCTGCGGCGAGGCGACGCTGGAGTTCAAGTCGCGCCCGACGGCGGCGAGCGGCCTCAGCGGCGTCCAGGAGGCCGTGCAGAGCGCCCGCCGCGAGGCCGAGATTGCGCTCGGCGAGCGGCTGGACGAGCAGGGGCACGAGATGGTCGTAGTCGACGGGCGGCTCAACTGGCAGCCGAAGCGCAAGGCGATGGTGATCGGCCTGATCAAGACGATCCACAAGCGCTACCTGGACGACGAACAAGCGGCCGTCATCGCAACGCTCGCACCGCGGACGCGCACGCCGCTCTTTCGCATCGGCCGCGACCGCGCCGTCTACTCGTGGTACCTGCGGCTGACCGAGGGACGCGCAATCGACCACGCCTGGGCCGGCGTCATCCGCGTGGAGACACTGGAGACGATCGGCATCGAGGCGGCGGTGAAGCTGGCCGACCTGACGGCGTACCACCTGCCGACGTTCGCGTCGGATTCGATGCACGATCCGCGCGCGCCGCAGAACCTGTACCCGATCGGCGGGCTGGAGGATCAGCTGCGCCACTCGCTCGGCGACCCCGAATGGATCCGGCGGCACATCGAGATGCACTTCGCGCGGGAGGTCGCGCAGGTGTCAGGCTGAAGCCTGACCTTCGGAGTCATGGGAAGGATTCGGCGGCGATGACGGAAGTAGGACGCGTCCTGGGAACGGACCCGGCGCACCCGCTCGACTTCTGGGTGGGCGTCGGCGAAGAGAGCTACCTGCAGCTCGACGATATCGTCGCCGTCGAAACCGACGTGCCGGGGCGCGAGAAGATCACGCTGTACGGCGTCGTCGACATGGTGCGCGCCAAGTACGAAGGCGGCAGGTGCGACTCGG
>JADFKG010000190.1 GCA_022565075.1 Chloroflexota bacterium
ACGTCACGCCCTGCGAGACGGCCCAACGGGCGTAGGCCTCGATCTCGCCGGGGTCGGTCGTGATGAGCGGGTGGCCGCCGCCGCCGTGGACGTGCACGTCGATGAAGCCGGGCGCGATGACTCTGCCGCTCAGGTCGACCGTCTCCGCACCGTCCGCTGCGAGGTCCGGACCGACGGCGGCGATGCGTCCGTCCTCGATCAGGACGTCCGCGGGCGCGGTCCGTGAGTCAGGAGTGATGACGCGCGCGCCGGTGAGCAGGGTTCGGTCGCTCATACGAAGCATCATACGTCGCCGTGCGTTGCCGACTCCCGGACGTGCGGCTAAGGTAGGGGCGATGGAGAAGCACGTACGGCTCGAAGGTCACATCCCGGCTGAGCGGGCGCGGCAGGACCCCTACGTCTACCTGCCGTTCAGCGTCCCTCCGCGCACGCGCCGGATCGACGTGGCGTACGAGTATTTCGAGCCGGTCACTGCGCCGTTCGGCATGGGGCCCGGCAGTACGCTCGACATCGGCGTGTTCGATTCGCGCGGGCGAGAGTTCCTGGACGGCAGCGGCTTCCGCGGCTGGAGCGGCGCCGCCCGGAGCGAGTTCTTCCTGGCGCCGCGGGAATCGACGCCCGGGTACATCCGCGGGCCGCTCTTCCCCGGGGAGTGGAACATCGTGCTGGGAGTGGCGCGCGCGGAGCCGGCCGGCGTTCGCTACGTCGTTGACGTGCGTCTGGACATCGCCGAAGACGGCGAAGATGTCCCTGACGAACTGCCAGTGCTCGCCGGTGGCGCAGTCTCGACGGTCGTGAAGCCGGTCGGGCAAGCGGATGAGCGTGGTTCAGACGGGCGCGGCGGGCGCTGGCTGAAGGGCGACCTGCACTGCCACACGGTGCACTCCGACGGGCTGAACACGGTGCGTGAGCTCGTCGACCGGGCGATCGAGCTGGGGCTCGACTTCCTGGCCATTACGGACCACAACACGAACACGCACCACGAAGACCTCGACGCCCTCTCCGGCCTTCCGATCATCCTGATCCCCGGCGAAGAGGTGACGACGTACTGGGGCCACGCCAACACCTGGGGCCTGCGCGAGTGGGTGGAGTACCGTTGCGCGGATCAGGACTCGATGGCGGCGGTGCAGCGCTTCATCGCCGAGAAGGGCGGACTGTTCTCGATCAACCACCCGAAGTCGATCGGGCCGCCGTGGCTGTTCACCGGCTGGGAGGGCTTCCAGTCGATGGAGGTCTGGCAGGCGATGTGGCGGTTCTACAACTGGGAGTCGCTCGAGCGCTGGGACAACCTGCTGCAGCGCGGCGAGCGCATCGTCGCGGTCGGCGGATCCGACACTCACTCGATACCGCCGGCGGAGCCGCGGCACCCGCACGGACTGGCCGAGCCGACGACCTGGGTCTACGCGGACGAGGCGTCGGAGGCCGGCGTGCTGGGCGCGATCCGCGCCGGCCACACGTTCGTGACGGACTCGCCGGAGCGTGGCTCGCGTCTGGTGCTGTCCGCAGATGAGGACGGCGATGGCCGCTACGAGAAGATGATGGGCGACGAGGTGAGCGGCGGCATCGTGCGTTTCCGGGTGCAGGTGACCGGCGGTTTCGAGCGCCGTCTGTGGCTGATCGCCGACGGTGAGCCGTTCGACATCATCCCGCTCGATACGAACGACGCGACCCTGGACTTCTCGCTCGACGTGAGCGGCCGGCGCTACGTCCGCGCGGAGCTGCGAGGACGCCGCGGCCGGCCGGAGCGGGGCGAGGTCGTGTGGGCGTTGACGAACCCGATCTGGGTGAGGCAAGAGTGACCCAGACCGGCGGGTCGTTCAGACGCTTCATCGTCGTCTCGCACACGCACTGGGACCGCGAGTGGTACCTGCCGTTCGAGGCGTTCCGTGTGCGGCTCGTGCGGATGATGGACGCGCTGATCGAGCTGTTCGAACGCGATCCTGGCTTCAAGCACTTCGTCCTCGACGGCCAGACGGTGCCTCTCGACGACTACCTCGAGATCAGGCCGGAACGCCGGGAGACGATCGAGCGGTTGGTGCGCGACGGCCGCCTGCTGATCGGCCCGAACTACATGCTGCCGGACGAGTTCCTGATCGGCGGCGAGGCCTGGGTGCGGAACCTGATGGTGGGCATACGCTCGGCGCGGCAGTACGGCGGCGTGATGAACGTTGGCTACTCGCCGGACGCCTTCGGGCACATCGCGCACCTGCCGGCGATCCTGCGCGGCTTCGGCATCGATTCCGTTGCGATCTGGCGCGGCGTCGGCAACGACGTCAAGGTGTCGGAGTTCCGCTGGGCGGCGCCGGACGGCTCGGAGGTGTTGGCGATCCACCTTCCGTACGGCTACGGCTTTATGGCGCAGGTGCCGGAAGACCGCGATGGGCTGGCGAGTACGCTCGCGAATCTGCGCTCCATGCTGGAGCCGCTGGCGACCACACGTAACGTTCTAGTGCCTAACGGGACGGATCATCTGCCCGCGCACAGCGGACTCTCCGGCGTGATCGCGACTGCGAACGAGATCCTCGAAGACGCGACGATGGAGCACGGGACGTACCCTCAGTTCGTAGCAGCCGTGCGCGAGGAGCTGGGCGACCGCTACGACGATCGGCCTC
>JADFKG010000191.1 GCA_022565075.1 Chloroflexota bacterium
ACTGCCTTCGGACCCCGTCTCTACAACACGGCGACGCACAAAGTCGAACCGCTCCCCGGCGGCGACGTCGGCCTCTACGTCTGCGGCGTCACGCCCTACGACACGTCGCACCTGGGCCACGCCTTCACCTACATCGTCTTCGACGTCCTCGTCCGCTACCTTCGTTTCCTCGGCCGGCGCGTCACCTACGTCCAGAACGTCACTGACATCGACGACGATGTCCTCCTGCGCGCCAACAAGACCGGCCGCGACTGGAAAGAGCTCGGCGACCAGGAGTACGCGGGCTTTCGCCAGCAGATGTCGCGCCTCGGCAACCTCGACCCCGACGTCGCACCGCGCGCGACCGACCACATTCCGGAGATTCAGCAGATCGTCGAACGGCTCATCGAAAAAGGCGTGGCCTACGAGAACGAGAGCAGCGTCTACTTCGACGTGAAGAAGGACCCGAAGTTCGGCCGCCTCTTCAACCACTCCTACGACTCAATGCTGCAGATCGCCAACGAGCGGGGCAACTTCCCGGCCGATCCCCTCAAGCGCGACCCGCTGGACTTCGTGCTCTGGCAGGGCCAGAAGGACGGCGAGCCGGCCTGGGACTCGCCCTGGGGCCCCGGGCGTCCCGGCTGGCATATCGAGTGCTCGGCGATGGCCATGAAGTACCTCGGCGAGACGATCACGATCCACGGCGGCGGTGACGACCTCGTCTTCCCTCACCACGACGCCGAGATCGCCCAGAGCGAGAACTACACCGGCGTCCTCTTCGTCCACCACTGGCTGCACGCGGCGATGGTCTACTGCGGCGAGCACAAGATGAGCAAGTCGCTCGGCAACATGGTCTTCGTGCGCGACCTTCTCGATGGCTCGTCGCCGGACGCCCTCCGCCTGCACCTGCTATCGCACCACTATCGCGAGCCCTGGGACCACCCGCTGGACGCCGGCGTCCCCACAGTCGAACTGGCGGCTAAACTTTCGCGATCGCTCGCTGACGCCGGCGATCCCAGCGACGCCGAACTCGAGAGATACCGCGGAGCCTTCCTCGACGCTATGGCCAACGACCTCGACACGCCCGCAGCGATCGCCGAGATCGAGCGCCTGTCCGGCAGCGAGGAGCCCGGCGCGCGGCGGGCGGCGAAGGCGCTTGGTCAGCGCGTGCTCGGCCTCACTTTCGTGGCGTAGGGACGCAGCGCTCGTCTCAGGCGTCGGACGATGCGTCCCGACCGACCACACGTTCGGCGGCCGCCCGGAAGCGCGCGACGTGATCCTCCGACTGCCGCAGCGCTACGTTGTGCTCGAACTCTCGCCGCCCGGCGTCCTTCGTCGACGTAGCGATGTCGATCACTTCCTTCGAGGCCGCGATCGCCGCCGCCGAGTTACCGGCGATCTGCTCCGCCATCTCGAGCACCGTGCGCTCAAGCTCGGCGTCCGGCACGACGTGATTCACGAGGCCAATGCGGAACGCCTCCTCGGCGTCGACGACGCGGGCGGTGAAGATCAGCTCCTTGGCCATCGGGCCGCCGACGGCGCGCGGCAGCATGCTGGCCCCGACCGCCAGTCCATACGTCGCACCGACGAAGCGGAAGCGGGCGCTCTCCGCACAGATCCGGATGTCGCAGCAGACGGCGAAGATCGCCCCACCGCCGTAGGCGTAGCCGTTGACGGCGGCGATCAGTGGCTTACTCACTCGCACCAGCCGCACGGCCGCCTGCGCTGCCCAGTCGCGCCCGCCCTCGATCGGCGGCGCCTCGGCGTCGGCGTCAGCGTAGCGCCCGAGCGCCGCCTCCGCCATGTCCGCACCGGCGCAGAACGCCTTGTCTCCCGCGCCCGTGAGCACGATCACGCGCACGTCCGGATCGGCGTCGAGCGCATCCAGGCAGCGCACGAGTTCGTCGGCCATCTGGCGCGAGATCGCGTTGTGCTTCTCGACGCGGTTGAGCCGCACAACGGCGGTCGCACCGTGGTGTTCGAGGATGATCGCCTTGAACTCAGCCATCGCTCCGCTAGTCCTCCAGCGTGCTCGTGTCGCCTTCCGGCAGGCCCAGCTCCCGCGCCTTCAGCAGGCGGCGCATGATCTTGCCGGAGCGCGTCTTCGGCATGCCCGGCAGGAACTCGATCTCCCGCGGCGCGACGGCCTTCCCCAGCTTGCCGATCGCGAACTGCCTCAGCTCCCGGCGTAGCTCCTCCGACTCCTCGTAGCCGTCCTTGAGCGCGACGAACGCCTTCACCACCTCCATCGCCACCGGGTCGGGCTTGCCGATGACTCCGGCCTCCGCCACCGCTTCGTGCTCGAGCAGCGCGCTCTCGACCTCGAACGGGCCGACGAGGTGGCCGGCCGTGTTGATCACGTCGTCGGCGCGGCCGATGAACCAGAAGTAGCCGTCCTCGTCCATCCGCGCCCGGTCGCCGGTGATGTACCAGCCGTTGCGGAAGCACGAGTCGTACAGCTCCTCGCGCTGCCAGTACGTCCGGAACATCGAAGGCCAGCCCGGCCTGACCGCGAGGTCGCCTTCTTCGCCGACAGGCACCTCGTTGCCCTCGTCGTCGACGATCGCCGGCTCGATGCCGGGGAAGGGGCGGCCCATGCTGCCGGGGCGGATCTCCATCGAGGCGTAGTT
>JADFKG010000050.1 GCA_022565075.1 Chloroflexota bacterium
ATGCGCTCGCCGTCCGCGTGCCACAGCGGCCGCAGGTGGAAGCCGGCGGGCAGCTGTTCGGTGTCGACGGTGTGCACGCTCCTCCCGGGCACGTCCACCCAGTACGCCCTGTTCGCGATTACGCCCTCGTCGGTGAACTCCTGCGCCAGAAACAACAACCTATCGAGATCGGCGCTGAGGTCGTAGTCGAACGTGATCTGGTCGCTCATCTCCACGATAAAGCCCGTGTCCCCGAACGGCGTCGGCACGGGCGTTGGAGTCGGCGTCGGAGTTGGCGTCGGACTCGGCGTTGGGCTCACCGTCGGACTACCTGCCACATCTGAAGTCGGGGTTGGCGTCCCCGTTGGAGTCGGCGAGGGAGTCCCCTCCGGCAGCAGCTCGAGGTATTCGTTCCACGCCTCCTCCAGCGCCTCAGTCGTCGCCGGCTTCGCTGATCCGAGGAGCGAGCCCTGCTGCGTGCCGCCGCGTATCTGCACGAAGAACAGCGATTCCTCGTCCGGGGCGAATCCCACCGGGATGAAGCTCAGCACTCGGCTGATGCTCTCCCGGAACGCCTCCTCGAAGGCCGGCCGCGTCGGCACCGGCGTCTGCGGCGGCTCGGGCGGCGCCGTCGGTGGGGGCGGGTTCTGGCCCACGGGCGGCACCGCAGCCCTCACGATGATCACGTCCGCGGACAGGAACTCCGACCCGGCCAGCCGTCGCATGTAGAGCAGCTTGCCGTCCGGCGACCAGAGTGGCGCGAACGTGAGGTCGACGGCTTCGGCGATCTTTTCCGTCTCCCCGGTCTCCAGGTCCATCACGAACGCCTCCGCCTCCGACGACTGCGCGCTGCGTGCGCTCTCCGGCAGCGAGAGGTACGCCAGCTTCGTCCCGTCCGGTGAGAGAGACGGCTTGATGCCGAAGCCTTCGCGGTGCGGGATGCGCGCCAGCTCCACCCTCTGCGTGGGGTCCGCCGGCAGCGCCAGCCAGATGACGTCCTCCGTGGCGCCGAACTCCCGGAAGACGAGGTGATAAGCGGTCTCCGGGGCGTCCGGGCGTGGCGTCGGCGTCGCGGGCTCCGGCGTGGGTGTTGGGCTGGGGGTTGGCGCAGGCGACGGCGTCGGGCGTGGTTCGTCGCCGATGGTGCCGGCCGCCGTCACCAGGGCCAGCGTCGCCAGGATGCCGGCGGCCACAACGCCCAGCGCGATGACGGCCCAGCGATGCGGCCACGATTCGTGCGACTGTGTCACGCTTTCATTACGCTCCGCTGCTCAGTATAGGTTCGGGCGCGTCCCTTGGCAGGCGTGGCTTCAGGTTATAATGTGCGCACCGGCGGTCCCGCCCATTGAGCGCCGGGCCTACCGTGCGGAACAAAGGGAGACGTTATCTGTGGCTAAGGCAAAGCTCAAGCCCAAGAACCTTGGCGAGTTGAAGGAAGCCGGCTGGCAGCGGCAGACAGTCAAACAAGAGATGCGCAAGAACCTCATAGCGCGCATCGAGAAGGGCAAGGAGCACTTCCCCGGGATCATCGGCTTCGAGGAGACCGTCGTTCCCCTTATCGAAAACGCCGTCATCTCTGGCCAGGACATCATCTTCCTCGGCGAGCGCGGTCAGGCCAAGTCCCGGCTCATTCGCTCGCTCGTTAACCTCCTCGACGACGAAATCCCCGCGATCGCCGGCTGCGAGATCAACGACGACCCGTTCGACCCCATCTGCGCTCGTTGCCACGGCTTAGTGGCAAAGGATCGCAACAAGGTCGAGATCGCCTGGCTTGACCGCCAGCACCGCTACGGCGAGAAGCTGGCCACGCCGGACATCACGATCGCCGACCTGATCGGCGAAATCGACCCGATCAAGGTGGCGGAAGGCCGCTACCTCTCCGACGAGATGACGATCCACTACGGCCTCATCCCCCGGCACAACCGCGGCATCTTCTGCATCAACGAACTGCCAGACCTGGCGGAGCGCATCCAGGTCGGCCTGCTCAACATCATGGAAGAGCGCGACGTCCAGATCCGCGGCTATCGCATTCGCCTGGAGCTAGACATCGTCGTCGTCGCCTCTGCCAACCCCGAAGACTACACAAACCGCGGCCGTATCATCACGCCGCTGAAGGACCGTTACGGATCCCAGATCCGGACGCACTACCCGCGCACGCCGGAGGCCGAGATGGCCATCGTCGAACAGGAGCGCACCCGCTTCGACGAGGACATCGACCGCGCTGTGACTGTCCCCTCGTACATGAAAGAAATCGTCGTCGAGATCACCCGTCTCGCCCGGCGCAGCCCCGACATCAACCAGCTCTCAGGCGTCTCCGTCCGCGCTTCGATCGCCGACTACGAGTCGCTCCTCGCCAACGCCATGCGCCGCGCCATCCGCCTCAAGGACAAAGAAGTCGTGCCGCGCGTCAGCGACCTGCCGTTCGTCCTGCCGTCGCTCACCGGTAAGATCGAGTTCGAAACCGTCGACGACGGCCGCGAAGAGCAGATCATCGAGCGGCTGATCCAGGGCGCCGTCCTTTCCGTCTTCAACCACTACTTCAGCCTCGGCGAGCTGGAGCCGATCGTCGCCAAGTTCAAGGCCGGCTACTCGGTCGAAGTCTCCGACATGACGCCTTCGAAGGAGTACCTGAAGCTGCTCAAGGACACCGAGGGCCTGGAAGCCGCCGTCGAGAAGCTGAAGCCGGGCGAGAGCCCGCCGCAACTGGCCTCCGCCGTCGAGTTCGTCCTCGAAGGGCTCCACCTCAACAAGCGCCTCAACAAAGACAACGTCGGCGGCCGCTACCAGTACCGCGGCTAAGCCCCCACAGCGCTTGCTATTTCTACGAAAGCATGTATACTGCGAGCACTTTCACCTCGTGGAGGCAACGGGAGGGCAGCCATGCAGCCAGACGCATCCGTAAGCCCGGCTGAACGGCGCGCGCAGGCCGATCTCGTCGAAGCCAAGCCGCATCGCTGGGCACTGAGCCTGCCCGCACGCCTCTACCGCCGCGCCCTCCGCCGCTGGGACGTCGACAAGCACATCAAGGCGTTCTGCCGCCCGCTCACGATCGAGGGACAGGAGAACCTGGAAGGCGTCGAAGGCCCGCTCCTCATCATCGCCAACCACACCAGCCACTTCGACACCGTCATCGTTCTCCACGCCCTGCCGCGCAAGCTCTGGGGGCGCACGGCCATCGTCGCCGCCGCCGACCGCATGTACCGGGAGCGAGTCAAGGGGATGCTCCACTCGCTGCGCTACAACGCCTTCCCCATCACGCGTGGAGGCGGTCGCGAAGCGCTCGCCTACTCGCAGTGGCTCTTGCACCATCAGTGGTCGCTCCTCATCTTCCCGGAGGGCAAGCGCTCCCGCACCGGTGAGCTGCTGCCGTTCCATGGAGGCCCCGCCATCCTCGCTCTCGGTCAGCACGTGCCTGTCCTGCCGATGTACATCCAGGGCGCAAGCAACATCCTGCCCGCCGGCGAGCAGCACTCGCGCCCGGCGGCCGTTCACGTCAGCATCGGGGCGCCCTTCGCCTTCCCCGATGGCACCACCATCCCCGAGGCAAAGCAGCGCATGGCGGATGAAGTCCGCGCCCTGATCCCGCCCAGCGCATGACCGGCCCGTTGGCCAGCCGTCCGCACATCGCGCGCATCACAACGCAATCTGTTTATCCGTTTCCCGATCCGTTGACAGCGCGCAGCTAGTCGCGCCAGCGCACTTCGTACACGCGCACGGGCTCCTCGAAGCCTTTAGCCACGAAGTCGCCCCGGTCGGCGAAGAGGAAGCCCTTGCCCGCCGACAGCTCGCGGACGGCGTTCGCCACCAGAATCTCGCCCCCCTCGGCCTTGGCCGCGATGCGCGCCGCCAGGATCACCGTCGCGCCGAACAGGTCGCCGCCGTCCTCGATCGGCTCTCCAACGTTCAGGCCGACACGGACGCTCAGCGGCTCTCCGCCTGTCTCGTTGTGCTCGGCGAACGCTCTCTGCAGCGCGATCGCGCACTCCACGGCCTTCAACACCGAACCGAACGAGGCCATGAATCCGTCGCCCATCGACTTCACCTCATCGCCGCCGTACTCGACCAACTGGCGGCGCGTCAGATCCTCGTGCTCGCGCAGCACGGCTCGCCCCTTCTCGTCGCCCAGCCGCGACATCATCTCCGTGTGGCTCACCAGGTCCGTGAAGAGAATCGTCCGCACCCCGGAGGCCGTCACCGGCTTTGGTGCGGGCGGGGGCGGAGCGTGGTGTTCGGCGTGCTCCGTGCCCAGCAGGTCGGCGATCGCGTGGATAATCCGCCCGGTGTCGTCCGCCGCCTGGCCGTCGATCATCACCAGCCTGGCGTTCGGTATCAGCGCGGCCAGCTCCCGCGCCGACTCTTCAGACCGCTGATTCATCTCCTTGTGCTGCACCACGAGAGTCGGCTGCGTCACCATCGGCAGCAGCTCCGATACGTCGTCGCCGCGGGCGCTGTCGAAGATCAGCTGCGCGCCCTCGGGTGACACGCAGGCCCGCAAGTGCTCCACTATCGGCGCGGCCTCTTCCCGGCCGTAGCCGTAGATCATGTATACGAGGTACTCCAGGAACGTGTCCCACTGGCCGGTCAGCTGGTCCAGCGCGCGGATCTGCGGAATGTTCATGAAGTCCTCGGTCCGCGCGTGGGAATCGTCCAGGATCAGGTGCGACACGCGCTCCGGGTGCCTCACCGCGTACGTCACCACCAGCGGTCCACTCCAGCCGATCCCGTGTAGTGCCACCTGCCCAAGGTCAAGCTTGTCCAGCACAGCCTCGATGTCCAGCAGCCGCGTCTCCAGCGAGAAGTCTTCGATCTTCCGCTCCGACAGGCCGGTGCCGCGCGGATCGAACTGAACGACGCGCCACTTCTCCGCCAGCTTCTCGTAGAAATCGCTGCCGTTCTCCCATTCCCGCTGGCTGTGACTGAACGGCAGGCTCGGCACCCGCAACAGCGTCGGCCCGTCCCCCGCCGTCCCGAACGCGATCCGCACGCCGTCGCGGGCGGTCGCATACTGCATGTTCAGATCCATGCGCCGATTATCTCACCCGCGGCAAGGCCGTGCGTGTCGCGGCGTGTCAGTAGAGCGGGATCAGGCCGTAAGTGTGACCAGGATCACGCTGCCACGACACGCTTCTCCAGTTCTCCTCGTTCGTCCACCGCGCCTGCCGTAGAGTCCGGTCCCACCATACCGCCGCCGAATATAGCCCTGCTTCCGGAGTCGTAAAGCCATCCCGTAGCCATCCCGTATAATGTCCCACGAGGAGACGCTGCATGAGTGAGTACTTCCGCTACTACCAGTGGGACGGCACCCAGGACATCGGCCCCCTGGACCCCGACGAGATCCTCGCCGGCATCACCGACGACCTGATGAACTTCGGCGACCTCGAACACGCCCTCCGCAACCTCCTCCAGCGCGGCATGCGCAACCCCATGGGCGACCGCATGCAGGGCCTGCGAGACCTCCTCCAGCAGCTGCGCCAGCAACGCCGCCAGAAGCTCGACCAGTACAACCTCGCCTCGGTCTTCGAGGACATCCAGAAGCGCCTGGACGAGATCATGGAGCTCGAGACGGGTACGCTCGACCGCAAGCTGGCCGAGGCCCGCAGTCAGCTGGGCGATGGCGAAAACCCGCTGCGGGCGTTCGAGGAGGCGGTCCCGGAGGCAGCTGGATCCCAGGACGAGACCACGGACGAAGAAAGCCAGCGCCTGGCCGAAATGCTGAAGAAAGTCGTGGAGAAGAAGAAGCAACAGCTGGAGAACTTGCCCGAGGACGCCGGCGGCAAGGTCAAGGGCCTGCAGGAGTACGAGTTCATGGACCCGGAGGCGGCCGCCAAGTACCAGGAACTGATGCAGATGCTGAAGCAGACCATGATGGACGGCTTCTTCAAGGACCTCCAGCAGCAGATCGCCAACATGAGCCCCGAAGACATGGCGCGCATGAAGGAGATGATGCACGACCTCAACAAGATGCTCTCCGAGAAGATGGCCGGCGGCGAGCCCGACTTCGACGGCTTCATGGAGAAGTACGGCGACCTCTTCGGTAACAACCCGCCACAGAACCTCGATGAGCTGATCGAGCAGATGCAGTCCGGCATCGCCGCCATGCAGGGCCTCCTCGACAGCCTGCCGCCCGAAGCCCGCCGCCAACTGCAGGACCTCCTCATGGACAAGGTCGACGACCCGCAACTCCAGCGCGAAATGCAGGAGCTGGCGATCAACCTCGACATCCTCGGCTCCGAGCGCGAAGCCCAGTCCTACCCCTTCCGCGGCGACGAAGAGCTGGACCTCCTGCAGGCGATGGCCCTGATGGGCGACCTCCAGGAGATGGACGACCTGGAGAAGCAGCTCGACCGCACGCAGTACGGCGGCAGCCTCGACGACATCGACGAGGACAAACTTCGCGACATCCTCGGTGACGAGGCGGTCGACACGCTGGACCAGCTCAAGGACTTCCTCCAGGCGCTGGAAGACGCGGGCTACATCCGTCGCAAGGGAAGCGCCTGGGAGCTAACGCCGCGGGGCGTCCGCAAGATCGGCGAGAAGGCGCTGGGCGAAGTCTACTCCCAGCTCAAGAAGTCGACCCAGGGCAGGCACTCGCAGCGTGACCAGGGCCACGGTGGTGAGCGCGCCGACGACACGAAACGCTACGAGTTCGGCGATCCCTTCCACCTCCACCTCGGCGAGACGATCATGAACGGCGTCTTCCGCGGCGGGCCGAAGGTTCCCGTCAAGCTCCAGCAAGAGGACTTCCAGGTCTACCGCTCCGAGACGCTGACCCAGACCGCGACCGTGATAATGCTCGACCTCTCCTGGTCGATGGCGCTGCGCGGCAGCTTCCAGGCCGCGAAGAAGGTCGCCCTCGCCCTCAACAACCTGATCCACACGCAGTTCCCCAGGGACAGCCTCTACATCGTCGGCTTCTCCGCCTACGCTCGCGAACTGAAGCCGGAGGAACTGCCGTACGTGCGCTGGGACGAGTCGGTCCTGGGCACGAACATGCATCACGCCTTCATGCTCGCTCAGCGCTTACTCTCCCGCCACAAGGGCGGCACCCGCCAGATCATCATGATCTCCGACGGCGAGCCGACCGCGCACCTGGAGAACGGCCGCTCCTACTTCGCTTATCCGCCCAGCCCCATCACGATCCGCGAGACGCTCAAGGAAGTGCGGCGCTGCACCAAGAAGGACATCGTCATCAACACCTTCATGCTGGACCGCAACTACTACCTCAAAGAGTTCGTCAACCAGATCGCCAAGATGAACAAGGGCCGCGTCTTCTACACGACGCCCGAAAGCCTGGGCCAGTACATCCTCGTCGATTACGTCTCGCAGAAACGCAAGCGCTTCGGCGAGCGCGCCGCCTGACCCGTCGTCATCGCCAGTGAAGACGCGCTTGGCCGCATCCCCCCGGCGGCTAAGGCGAACGTCTAGGCCGCGCTCACGCCCAACGCCGTCAGCACCTCGTCCCGAGCCGACGGATGCTTCTCGGCGAACGCCCACAGAAGGCCGAAGCAGCCGGAGACCATCATGTCCCCGTGCGGCACCGCGAAGTAGGGCGACAGACGCGATCCGCGCAGCTTCCCCCGCTGTGGCCCCGTCACCGCTACCGGCGCCGGCGCGCTGGGATCGCCGTTCCCGCCCTCGGCGTAGAACGCCCCGTGGCCCTTGCTCCCGAAGATCTCCTCGTGCTCCAGCGTCCCGGCCGCCAGCCGCTCCGTAAACGTCTCGATCTGCTCCGCCGTCACCTCGCCCGTGTGATGCTCGTAGAGCGAAATGATCTGCGTTCCGCGCAGGTGGAAGCAGAGCGCGTGCATGTTCCCCAGGTTCAGCACAAGCTGCGGCGCGTCGTTGCGGACGTTAGTGTCCTGTAGCGTGCCGAGCGCGGCCGCGGGGCCCGTGTCCAGGAACACCGCCGGCGCCTCTGAATCGATGCACGATACGAGCGCCCGTGCCCGCGTCAGGTACTCCGGCAGCTCATCCGGCAGGCAGGCGAACGCGCGCAGATCGTTCCTCGCCTCCACGACGCGGCGCAGGTGCTCGAAGCGGAACAGCCGGTCCGAATAACCCGGCGGTGCTGCTCCGTGGTCCAGGCAGCCCACCGCGATCCCGTCGAAGTCGCCCGGCACGTCGAACGCCGCCAGCGCCGAGCGGATCGCGTCCAGGTCCAGGTCACGCAGCCGGACCTGCTCGCCGTCCACGCGCGCCGCCTCGTCTTCGGAGACCAGCGTCACGCCCATTCGCTCCACGTTCTCCAGGTCGTCGTCGAACGTCGTTGCGGCGTCCGGCGTGGCATAGGCCGCGTGCCCGGCGCGCAGGTGGTCTTCCAGCGCCCAGTGGCACGGGCCGCCGCCGGCGATCACGCCCGTCAGCACCACCGCCCGTCCGGCAGCAGTCGCGCGCCGGATGCGCCGCGCCGCGATCTCCGTCGGCGCCGGCATGATCAGCTGCAGGGCGTTCTCGATCGCCCCCTCAGAGTCGAATAGCAGGATGTCCTGCGTGCCCGTACCGACGTCGACGGCAAGTATCCGCATGCGTCAATTATATGGCGGTGAGGGGCCGCCTCGTCCGGCCCTGCACCGCTCCTTGGCCATGCCAGTCACCGAGCGCGCTCAGACAGGTTACAATAGTCGCCGCAGATAGGAGAGGAGCATCGCGATGGTCAAGAGGACACTTCCGCTGGCGATTGGCGCCATTACAATAGCGCTCGTGGTCGGCGGCATAGCCTTTGCCACGGAGCTCTCTCCTCTCGGCGATGCTGACCAGGCGGCTACCACGTCCACCCAGAGTGACCCCGTCACGCCGCTTGATGGCAACTCCGGCCAAGGGGCTGCCCATTGTAGCGACGCCACTGCGCACGCTCTCGAAGTCCTGCTGTCACGCCAGACCGCCGGCGAGTCAATCGCTGCGGTTCAGGCCTGCGGCACCGGCGCGGACGGTTCCGGAAGCTCTGGCGAGGCTGGGCCTCCGGAGTGGGTTCCGGGGCCCCCGCCCTGGGCCGGCGCCGAAGATGGCAACGCCGCTCAAGTCGCGAACGCAGGTGGGCCGCCGGACTGGGTTCCCGGGCCACCGCCCTGGGCCGGCAGCGAATCGCCGGAATAGCAGACCACCGTCCCTCCTCCTGCGATGGCGCGCGCTACTACGCCGTAATCCGCTCGAGGCCGCCCATGTACGGGCGCAGCACCTCGGGCACGACGACGCTGCCGTCCGCCTGCTGGTAGTTCTCCAGCACCGCGATCAGCGTCCGCGGTATCGCCAGGCCGGAGCCGTTCAGCGTGTGCGGGTGCTCGGGCTTCGCGCCCTTCTCCGTGCGGTAGCGGATGTTCGCCCGGCGCGCCTGGAAGTCCGTGCAGTTCGACACCGACGAGCACTCCAGCCACTCGTCCGAGCCCGGCGCCCAGACCTCGATGTCGTACGTCTTCGCCGCGTTGAAGCCGAGGTCGCCCGTGCACAGCTCGCGGATACGGTACTCCAGGCCGAGCTCCTTCGCCACGTCGGCCGCCTGCGCCGTCATCGCCTCCAGCGCCTCCGCCGACTCAGCGGGCTCAACGAAGCGGTACAGCTCGACCTTGTCGAACTGGAACCCACGCTTGATCCCGCGCACGTCGCGGCCCGCCGAGAACTTCTCGCGGCGGAAGCACGGCGTGTACGCCACGTAGTCGATCGAAAGCGTGCCCGGCTCCAGGATCTCGTCCTTGTGCATCGTCGTCAGCGCCACTTCGGCGGTCGGTATCCACCAGTAGTCTTCCTCGGCGTCGTGGAACATGTTCTCGCCGAACTTCGGCAGCCAGCCGCCGGCCCACAGGTTCTCTTCCTTGATCATCGCCGGCAGGTAGACCTCCGTGTAGCCGCGCGACGTGTGGAAGTCCAGCATCCAGGCGATCAGCGCCCGCTCCAGACGTGCTCCCGCGCCCCTGAGCACGTAGAAGCGGCTGCCCGCCAGCTTCACGCCCCGCTCGAAGTCGATGATGCCCAGCGACTCGCCGAGCTCCCAGTGTGGCCTGGCCTCGAACGCCAGCGGCTCCGGCTCGCCCGACTGCCGTACGAGGACGTTGCCGCTCTCGTCTGCGCCCTCGGGCACCGAGTCGTCCGGGATGTTCGGTATCTCCAGCATCGCCGCCTGCAGCTTCTCGCTCAGCTCGCCCAGGTGCTCCTCCAGCGAGTCCAGCTTGTCGCCGATGAACGAAGAGCGCGACACCAGGTCCGACCGGCGGTGCTCGGCGTGCTTCGCCTCCTTCGTGTCGGACCCCTTCATCGCTCGCGAGAGCTCGCCGATCTCCTTCGAGAGCGTGTTCTTCTCCGCCCGCATCCCCTCGACTTCGGTCAGCAGCTCGCGTCGCTCCGCGTCGGCTTCGATCGCCTCGTCCAGCGGCGCCTCCGTGTTCCGTCGCGCCAGCGCTTGCCGCACGCGGTCAGGCTCTTCGCGCAGCAGCCGGATGTCGAGCATGCGACAAGAGTGTCAGGCAACCGCACCGACGGTCAAGCGGCAGCGCCGAGTCGCAACCTACACCGTGCCGCGCGCGTTCTGATGAGTGACAACGAGACCGCTTTCACCGGAAGGAGCAGCCGATGCCCCGGTTCTTGATCCTCACCGTCGTTGCCGTCGCCCTCCTCGCCGTCGCCGCCTGTAGCGATGACGACGACGGAGCGACGCCATCCCCATCACCAGTCCCCTCGCTCACGGAGACCCAGCCGCCTGCCTCACCTTCGCCGACGCCGACGCCGACGTCGACGTCGACGCCGACGCCGACGCTGTTCCCCAACGTCTGCCTCCCCAACCCCGACCCGGCCACCGCCGCCTTCCAGGTCCTCGACCAGCCGGCGCCCTCCGCGGTGGTGACGAGCCCCGTCACCGTGAGCGGCCAGGTTAACTACTTCGAGGCGACGTACCAGATCGCGATCTACGACGCGAGCGGTGCGCCGCTCGTCGAGACCTTCGGCACGGCCCAACAGCCGGACATCGGGGTGATCGGTCCGTTCAGCCACGACGTCACGTTCACCGTCTCCGAGCCGACGCCAGCGTGCCTCTGGGTCTACGAGCAAAGCGCAATGGACGGAAGCCCGGTCCGCGTCGGCCAGGTGCCGCTCCTCTTGCTCCCCTGAGGCCCGGCCTCAGGCCGAGCGCGAGCGCACCGCTGTGATCGCGGCCAGCGCCAGCGTGCGCACGTCTTCCCGGACTGCGGTGGCGGTCGTGTCCGGCAGACCGGGGTCCAGCGTGCAGTTGTCTCGCAGCTCCGCCTCGGTCACCCAGGTCAGCGAGGGGTCATCCACCGTGCCGTGGTCCGCGCCGTCGACGGGTTGCACGAAGTAGATCAGGTCGATGTGCATGTGCGCCGGCTCTTTAGCGTCCGGGATATCCTCGAGCAGGATCGTGTACGGCGCGGGGAGCTGCCGTGGCTGCGCGAACGCGTGGGACGGCGACGTCGCCACCACCTCGCAGACCAGCCCCGTCTCCTCGCGCACCTCTCGCAGCGCTGCCTCCGCCGGCTCCTCGTCCGGCTCGATGTGGCCGCCAGGCGGCAACCACTGCGCCAGCCGCTTGTGCCAGTGCAGGAGCGTCGCCTCGCCGCGCACGACGAACGCCGTCGCCGTGAAGTGCTTCCTGATATGCGGTGACTCTGACATGCGTTCGTCCTCGCGACGAACGTTACCCGCCGAGCGGCGCGAAGTCGAACTCCGCGTACGACTCGATCACCGCGTCTGCCTCCTCGATCGGCGGCAGCGCCGTTGACGCCGCGCGCACCTGCACGACGTACATCCCGGCCGCACGCGCTGAGGCCACGCCCGTGCGCGTGTCCTCGACGGCGATACACTCGGCCGCCGGGACGCCCAGCTTCTCGGCGGCCTGAAGGTACAGGTCCGGCGCCGGCTTGGCGTGCTCGACCTCGCTCGCGGAGACCGTGGTGTCGAACTCGTCCGTGAGTCCGATGCCGGCAAGCGTCGCGTCCACCCACTGCCGCAGCGACGCCGATGCCAGACCCACCGGCACCGGGATCGACTTCAGCCGCGCGATCGTCTCACGGACGCCCGGCAGCGGCTCGACCGGCCGCGCGAGGAGGTCAAGCACGGCCGCGTCGTAGGTGGCCAGAAACTGCTCGGGCGGCCCGCTCAGCTTGAAGCGGCCGATCACCCACTCCCACGCGGCCTCGACTGAGCTGC
>JADFKG010000192.1 GCA_022565075.1 Chloroflexota bacterium
GAAGCGATCGGCCCGCACGACGCCGGCTGGGTGCGCCAGGCCGTCACTCAGGCTTACGAAAGCGGCAGTCATCGCCTCAAGGTCAGCGCCGTGCACGCCATGGGCCGTAGCGCCGAGCCACGGTGGCTCCCCCTCATCAAGCGCGAACTCGCCAGCGATGAGGCCGAGCTACGCTATGAGGCAGCCGTCGCCAGCGGTTCGTTGGCTGATGAAGCCGCAGTGCCCAGCCTCGTTCCGCTCGTCGCGGATCCCGATGACGAGGTGCGGGCGGCGGCCATAGCTGCGCTCGGCCAGATCGGTGGCCAGGCTGCCCGGCGTGCGCTCGACGACGTGAGCGATAGACCATCGGGGGCGGTAACTGACGCCGCGACCGCGGCGCTCGCCCAGATAGATGCGGATGAAGACCCGCTCGCATTCAAGCTGGGCAACTGACGTGGCTACGAGCAGGCCGAGCGACTCGCGGGTGGAGACGGCCGTATCGGCCGGTGGGGTCGTCTATCGGAACGGCGAGGACGGCATCGAGGTAGTTATCTGCGGTCGGCTCGGCGACGGCGTCTGGGGACTGCCGAAGGGCACGCCGCACGACGGAGAGTCGTTGGAGGAGACGGCCGTGCGAGAAGTGTCCGAGGAGACGGGTCTCGAAGTGCTGATTGGGGAAAAGATCGGCGTCGTCGAGTACTGGTTCGCGCGCACCAGAGTCCGTTACCACAAATGGGTCCATCACTACCTTTTCCAGGCGACGGGCGGCGACACCGACAGCCATGATCTCGAGTATGATAGGGTCGAATGGCGGCCCATCGAGAACGCGCTGAAGACGCTCACTTTCAAGAACGAGTCAGACATGGTGGAGAAGGCCCGCGAGATGATCGAGACGGTGCGCGAATGAGAGTCCACGACGATGTCATCGCGCGCGGCAAAAAGACGGTCATCCGCCGCAAGCGTCTGGCCGACGCCGCCGACGAGTACCGCTGGCGCTCCGACCCGGAACTCGCGCAGTACGATGCATCCCGCCCCGTGCAGGTCCCCTTCGAGAACTACCTGCGCAACTGGAGCTTCGACTACCGCTTCACGGACATGGGCGGCCGCTCATTCGCCATCGAAGACGAGTCTGGCCGCCATATCGGCAACGTCATGTACTACAACATCGACCAGGCCCGCGGCGAGGCCGAGATCGGCATCAGCATCGGCGAGCGGGACTACTGGTCAGGCGGCTACGGCACCGACGCGATCATCGCCTTGACCCGCGTGCTCATGGCGCGCGGCGACATCCTCCGCCTCTACCTGCACACACTTGATTGGAACATCCGCGCCCAGCGCGCCTTCCAGAAGGCGGGCTTCCGAACGTGCGGCACCTCCTGGCGCGACGCGCGCACGTTCGTCGTCATGGAACTCTGGCGCGAGCAGCCGGTCGCTCCGGCCGTGCCTGCCGTTACCGTCTAGCCAGCGGGTTTGACGGCTGGCCGGCCCGGAATGTCCAGGTCGGGCGGCGGCGGCGCGGGATTCGGTATCCCCGCCATCAGCTGGTTCGGGACGAGCGCCGCCAACTCCTTCAGCGTCCACTTCCCGTCCTTCTCAATCGACTGGATGTGGTGCTCCTCGTGCGCCAGCGAGACGCTGCCGCCGCCGACGTGGAAGATCTTGCCGTTTACGTTCCAGGCGTCGTCCGTACACAGCCAGACCGTCATCGGCGCGACGTGTTCGGGCGTCATCGGCACCACTGGCTCCGGCGGGCGCGCCGGCTCCTGGATGCCGGCCTTCGCGCGGATCTGCCGCGACGCCTGCGGGATCTGCGCGATCATTCGCGTCTGAGCGCCCGGTGCGATCGCGTTGCACGTCACCGCATAGCGTCCGAGGTCGCGCGCCACGACACGCGTCAGACCAGCGATGCCCGCCTTCGCCGCGCCGTAGTTCGACTGCCCGGAGATTCCGCGCAACCCCGAAATCGACGAGAAGTTGACGATCCGGCCGTAGCGCTGTTGCCGCATCAGCATCGACGCCGGCTTGATCGTGTTGAAGTGGCCCTTCAGGTGGACCCCATAGACCGCGTCCCACTCTTCTTCGCTCATGTTGAAGATCATGCGGTCGCGCAGGATCCCCGCCACGTTGATCAACATGTCGATGCGCCCGAACGCGTCCACGCACTGGCGCACCATCGCCTCGCCGCCCTCGGCCGTGGCCACGCTGTCGTAGTTGGCGACGGCCGTACCGCCGGCGTCCTTGATCTCGGCTGCCACCTGGTCGGCCGGACCGTTGTCGTGGCTGGTTCCGTCGACGTTTCCGCCCGGGTCGTTGACGACAACGCTCGCGCCTTCTTGTGCGAGCAGCAGCGCGACGCTGCGGCCGATGCCGCGTCCGGCGCCGGTGACTACAGCGTTGCGTCCTTTGAGTCGGTCCGTCATCTCATCCTCCACTCTTGAGGTCGTCCGGAATCTCGCGGAATAGTTGGATCTCGCGTCCTGCCGAGTCCACGATCCGCATTGCGGGCGACCAGATATCGGGGGCCAAAGGGTTCTGCCAATGAATGAGCTGGAAGCCATGATCGGTAGGGGCGACGGTCAGGGTCAGCTCGTCGCCATTGAGGGCCAG
>JADFKG010000051.1 GCA_022565075.1 Chloroflexota bacterium
CGGGTGGATCAGGTCCTGGGCGATGTACTCCGACTGCTTGCCGAGAAAGAGCTCGTACCACTCGACGACGCTAACGCCGGCCTCGTCGCCGGCCTCGCGGATGATGTCGTTCAGGCCCTGCGGAAACGCGGTACCCTCTTGCCCTTCGAGCGACAGCACGCCCATTTCGTCAAGCACGGACGAGCCGCCGGAGAACGGATTGTAGATCGTCATCAGGAAGATCGGCGTGTCCGGCGCGGCTTCGATCAGGCGCTCCAGCGTCTGCGTCAGGTTCGATCGGTAGGCGGTGAGAGTGCTTTCCAGGGCTTGCACGCAGGCTTCTCTCTGCAGCGCTTCGACCACGCTAGGGCAGTCTCCGGGGATGACGAGATCGAAGAAGATGTCGAGCAGGTCGTTGCCGCCGATCTCCAGCGTGATCGCGCCGATCTCGTTGCCGGGCTCGTCGTCAGCCGCCCGAAGAGCGATCAGCCGCAGGGCCTCGTCCAGCGGTCCGCCGAACAGCAGCTCGCGGCTGTCGTCGCCGGAGACACCGAGGTTGGAGAGGTCCCATTCCGGCAGCGCTGCGCCGACGAGGCCGACCCAGCCTCGCCCTGGCTCGTCCGAGGCGCCGACGCCAACCGAAAGTGAGTCGCCGAGCGCCATGTAAAGCGGCCGTGGCCCGGCCGGTCTGGGCGTCGGCGTGGCGGTCGGTGACTCCGTGATCAGAGCGGCGGTCGGGAGTTCTGTCGCCGTCGAACCTGATGCTCCGTCGTCGCTGCCGCCGCCGCACGCCACGAGGAGGAGCACTGAGGTGGCGATGAGGCCCGCGATCAGTCGAGGCATGAGGCGTGTTAGGCGTTGACGACGGCGACGATCGCGCCGATGAGGAAGAGCACCTGGAAGAACAGCGTTGCGCTGAGTACCAGGTAGGTCGCCGCTCGTTCCTTCCATTCGAATATCAGGCCCGCCAACAGGTTTACGATGAGGATCACGCTCGCGGTCGCAGGTATCGTCAGGATCTCGGAGCGTGCACGCAGCGTCGTGATGTCACCGACGGGCGGGAACTCGATCGTGATCTCGTTGTTCAGGTCAGGGTAGACGGCGAGCACGTAACCCCAAAGCGCGACGTTGACCGCGATCGCCGCCAGAGCCAGGTACTGCGCTATGCGGTCCGCCCAGATCGGGTGCGCGGCGATCGGCTCACGGTGGATCGTCGCCTGCGCCGGCCCCTCGCTGTCGTTGGCGCTCTGAAAGCGCTCGATCTCCCCGGCGAACCGTTCCGGGTCCTGCGGACTGAGCCCGTAGGCGACCGAAGCCGTGCGCACGTAGACGAGCTCTTGCGCGGAGCGGTGCGTGGAGAAGAAGACGACCGGCCCGATACCCTCAACATCGCCGCTGCCGATGTGGTAGCCCCACCAGCCTATGCCACTGATCCGCGGCCTCATCTCCGCCTTGCCGGGGGTCACGGCGGTGATCGACGACATCGGCAGAAAGTGCGTGACGGGCCCCCAGCGGATGGAGAGCCCCTGGTGGTCGAGCACGTAGCGCATGCTGGAACAGGCCCACGCCCAGAACCCGAACGCCGCCGCCAGCACCGCCAGCACGCCCGCGCCCAGGTACGCCAGGAACCCTGGCCACGAAGCCGGCCAGCTGAGCGCCCGCGCCAGCAGCGCCACAGCGAGCACCAGCGCGACCGTAAAGAGGGCTGTGCCGATGGCCGTTCCCGCCGCGCGGGAAGGCCGCTCGATCGTTAAGCCTTGACCTTTGAGTAGCAGGGTGTGCACCAGTCAGCGTATTTGGCGTTCTTGCCCGTGATGATCTCGAAGTAAAGCTTGACGAGGTCGGCGGTCACAGCGCCCATCTTGCCGTCGCCGATCGTCCGCCGGTCCAGCTCGACGACGGGCGTCACGTGGGCGGCCGTTCCCGTCATGAAGCATTCGTCGGCCGTGTACAGTTCCGTGCGGTCGATCTCCCGCTCGACGACCTCCAGCCCCAGCTCATCTCGCGCCAGAGTCATCACCGTGTCGCGGGTGATGCCGACGAGGATGTCGGACGAGGGCGGCGGCGTGATGATGCGGCCATCGATGACGACGAAGATATTCTCGCCGGAGCCTTCGGAGATGTGGCCGCGCTCGTCCAGCATGATCGCCTCGTCGAAGCCGTTGAGCTGGGCCTCGGTCTTGGCCAGCGCGGAGTTGGCGTAGATGCCGGTGATCTTGGCCCGCGCCGGGATGCCCGTGTCGGCCACGCGCCGCCAGCTAGAAGTCTGGCAGCGGGCGCCCTTCTCGATGTCCAGGTAGGGCCCGAACGGCGCGATAAAGATCAGGAAGTCGTCCTCCACGTCGTGCAGCCGCACGCCCAGCACCTCGCCGCTCTTGTAGGCCAGGGGCCGCAGGTAGACGTCCTCGTGGTAGCCGGACATCTCCACCAGCTTCGTGACTAGCGAGATCAGCTCCTCCGTCTCGTACTGGAAGTCGATCTGCATGATCTTGCAGCTCTTGCGCAGCCGGTCGAAGTGCTCCCTTACGCGGAAGACGTAGACCTGCTCATCGTCTTCGTTCCAGTTGCCGCGGATCCCCTCGAATACGCCCGTACCGTAGTTGAACGCGTGCGTCATGATCCCGATCTTCGCCTCGGATAAAGGGACGATCTCTTTCTTAAAGTAGGCGTACGGCGTCGCCATATGAGGGAACCACCTTCCTGCGGAGATAGGCCAACATTATAAGGACGCACGCGAATCCAGGGCAAATTCGCGGGGGCGATCTGCCATGCCCCTGTTCGATATCTCTTTTCGCTGCCCTACCATTCGCGTCGTGAGCGTTACGCCGCGACGCCGCAATCGTCAGTCAATGAGGCTACGCGATTACGACTACACGACCGCCGGAGCGTACTTCGTTACTGTCTGCACGCAAGAACGGCAGTGTTCACTCGAAGACCCAGTCTGGCAGTCGGTCGTGCGAACGGCCTGGAGGCGCGCTGTCTGCGGCGGAACCGAGCCGTCGCCTTACGATTTCGTGATCATGCCGAACCACGTGCACGGAATCGCCTGGCTGCCGGCGGGCGCCCGTCGGCGTCCCACCGTGGTAGGGACGCAGCGCCCCGGTAACGATGGGTTGGTGGTCAGCGGAGTGGCGTTGGTGGGCGAACGGCGTTCCGATATTGGGTGCGCTGCGCCCCTACGTGCGCGCCTCAAGGCCGGTAGTCTTGGTGCCGTTGTGCGTGCGTTCAAGTCGGCGTCGACGGTCAGGATCAACCGCGTGCGTGGCACGCCGGGAGGTGCCGTCTGGCAGCGTAGCTACCACGACCGCATCATCAGGGACGAGGCGGAACTGGCTCGCGTCCGGCAGTACATCCTCGACAACCCGCTGAAGTGGGATGAGGACCGGAATAACCCCCACGACAGCGCGCGATCGCGCATGCTTAGTGGCTGGGCCGCTCGGCCGCGGGCGCTTTGACCGCGCGGCCCAGCGTCTGCAGCATCAGCAGGCCCTTGCGCGTGTCGCTGGCGACTTTGGCCGGGTCGCTGTTCCTGACGCGGTACTGAAACAACCAGTAGTGCCACTCCGACAACTCAGCGAGTGATAGCCATTCCGAGTCGCCGCCGGCGCTCGCCTTGAACGTGCTGAGCAGCTCCGCGCTTGGCTTGCCGTAGATGCGCTGGAACGCCTCGTCTTCTACGTGACCGTTGTTGTCCCAGATGCGACTGGCGGCAAGCTCTTTGCGCACCTCTTCTTGCACAGCGACCTGGAGCAGCGCCTCAACCCGCACACCGTAGACGAAGTTGAGGTGCGGCTTGTACTTGGCGCCCAGCAGCGCCTCGAAATCGGCCTCGCCCGTTCGCAGGGGCAGCTTCTCGTGGAAGAGCAGCGCCTCCGCCTCGTCTTCGGGGATGAGGTCCGTCATCTCCTCACAGAGCCGCTCGGCCAGCAGCAGCCAGTCGAACGCCTCGCCGCCGACGAGGTAGTGAAAGTGACGCTCGTCCTTGGTCTCGCTGCTGAGAGGCCAGTTGCGGACGGCGTGGAGGAGCGCGTGAAACCAGTGCTGATCGCCGCTCTCCACCGAATCCCGCATCTCGCCGATGAGACGTTGCGCCTCCACACGGACGTCGTCGCTGGTATCAGTCGGTGGGCTCATGCGGTCCTAAACGGCGCTCGTCCCGCCGTGGCACTTCTTGTACTTCTTGCCGCTGCCGCAGGGACAGGGCTGGTTGCGACCGACTTTCCTGTTGGCGGGCGCCGCGGTTGCCGTGGCCGTGACGCCACCGCCGCCGCCGGACGCTGCTGCGACCTGCGTTGTCGTGGCGCCGGACGCAGCATCTTCGTCGGGGCCGCTCTCACTCACTTGCTTCGGTGGCTGCGGCCGCACAACAGGCGCGGTCAGGGTGACGTGATAGATCTGGCGCACGGTGTCCTGGCTGATGTGCTCCGTCAGCTGGTCGTACATGTCGTGGGCCTCGAGCTTGAACTCGACCAGCGGGTCGCGCTGGCCGTAGCCGCGCAGGCCGATCCCTTGTCGCAGTTCGTCCAGCGCCGTCAGGTGGTAGACCCAGAGCCGGTCGATCACCCGCAGGAAGAGCAGCCGCTCCAGCGTGCGCATGCGCTCTTCGCCCAGCTCTTCCTCCTTCTTTCCGTAGGCCTCCCGCGCCGATTCCAGCACCTCGTTCAACCCCTCCTCGGCGGCCAGCTCTCGGATGCGGCGCGTCGTGAACTTGGTGGGCAGGGGCATGATCGTCTTCAGCTCGCCGATCAGGCTCTCGACCTCCCACATATCGTGGTCGGTGTCGGCCAGGAAGGTGTCGAAGACGCGTTTGATCTCCCGCTCAATCATCTCGGCGATGTTGTCGCTGAGGTCCACGCCCTCCAGGATCTTGCGGCGCTCCGTGTAGATCAGGTCGCGGTGGCGGTTCATCACGTCGTCGTACTGGACCACGTGCTTGCGGATATCGAAGTTGTGGCCCTCGACCTTCGTCTGCGCTTGCTCAATCGCCTTGGAGACCATCTTGCTCTCCAGCGGCGTGTCCTCGTCCATGCCCATCTTGCCCAGCAGGTTCGGTACCCACTCCGGAGAGAAGCGCTTCATCAGGTCGTCGCCGAAAGAGACGAAGAAGCGCGAGCTGCCCGGGTCGCCCTGCCGCCCGGCGCGCCCGCGGAGCTGGTTGTCGATGCGCCGCGACTCGTGTCGCTCGGTGCCGATGATGTGCAGACCGCCGGTCGCGATCACGCGATTGTGTTCGTCCTGCCACTTCTGGCGCGCCTGCTCCCGGATCGGCGCCGTGACGTCTTCGGGCGCCGTCAGCAGGTCAACGCCTTGCTTGCGGGCGATCACTTCGGCCATGCGTTCCGGGTTGCCGCCGAGGACGATGTCGGTCCCGCGGCCCGCCATGTTGGTGGCGATGGTGACGGCGCCGGGGACGCCGGCCATCTCGATGATGTGCGCCTCTCGCTCGTGCTGCTTGGCGTTGAGGACGGCCGGCTCCTTGAGTGGGCAGACCTTGTAGTACTCGGCGCAATCTTCGAGGTGGCAGGTCGACTTGCGCTTGAGCAGGTCAGACAAAAGCTCCGACGTCTCGATGGCGATGGTGCCGACGAGCATCGGGCGGCCGTCGCCGTGGGCGTCCTCAATCTCCTCCACAACGGCGTTGAACTTGCCGCTGACGCCCTTGAAGATGATGTCCTGCATGTCGGCGCGGACCATCGGCTGGTGGGTCGGGATGACGAGCACGTCGAGGCCGTAGATCTGGTGGAACTCGTCGCGCTCCGTCCAGGCCGTGCCGGTCATGCCGGCCAGCTTCTTGTACATCCGGAAGTAGTTCTGCAGCGTGATCGTGGCGTAGGTGACGCTCTCGCGCTGGATCTTGACGCCCTCTTTCGCCTCCACCGCCTGGTGCAACCCGTCCGACCAGCGGCGCCCGGTCATCAGGCGTCCTGTGAACTCGTCGACGATCACCACCTCGCCGTCCTTGACGACGTACTGGTGCTCGCGCTGGTAGAGGAACTGGGCCTTCAGCGCGGCGTCCAGGAAGCGGGTCAGGCGGAAGTTCGCGGAGTCGTAGAGGTTCTTGATGCCGAGCGCCTTCTCCACCTTGTCGACGCCCTCTTCCGTCAGGCCGACGCTCTTATGCTTGAGGTCGACGATCAGGTCCTGCTCAGGCGACATGCGCGGGACGATGCGCCCGAACGTGCGGTAGATCTCCTCGGTCTCCTCCGCCGGACCGCTGATGATCAGCGGTGTCCGCGCCTCATCGATGAGGATGCTGTCCACCTCGTCGACGATGGCGTAGCTCTGCGGTATCTCCTGACGCTGCACCGCGCGGGCGAAGTCCGTCGCCATGTTGTCGCGCAGGAAGTCGAAGCCGAACTCGTTGTTCGTGCCATAGGTGATGTCGGCGCCGTAGACCTCGCGGCGATCCACCGGGGTCATGTGGCGCAGGCTTTCGTTGTCCAGGTTCGCCGTCCGGTCGTAGAGGTAGCCGGAGTCGTGCTGGAGGATGCCGATGGTCAGGCCCAGGGCGTCGTAAAGGGCGCCCATCCACTGGGCGTCGCGCTTGGCCAGGTAGTCGTTGACGGTGATCAGGTGCACGCCCTGGCCGGCCAGCCCGTTGAGGTAGATCGGCAGGGTGGCGACGAGCGTCTTCCCCTCACCGGTCTTCATCTCGCTGATCTTCCCCTGGTGGAGGACGACGCCGCCCAGGATCTGCACGTCGAAGGGCCGCATCCCCAGCCGCCGTTGCGACATCTCGCGTACGACGGCGAACGCTTCCGGCAGGATGTCGTCCAGCGTCTCGCCGTCGGCCAACCGCTCGCGGAAATCATCGGTCTTCGCGCGCAGCTGCTCGTCAGTGAGCGGGTGAATCGCGTCTTCGAAGGCGTTGACCTCTTTGACGATCGGCCACAGCTTCTTCAGCTCTTTTTCGTTGTAGTTTCCGAAAACCTTGGACAGGATGCTCATTCGGGATCCTCATGCTCCTCCCCACCGCCGGCCCTCAACTGATGATATGAGCGCCGCGATGGACGTACGAGTCAATGATACCAGCAGGGTGGGTGACAGGATGGGGGTAGGGGCGCAGCGCCCACGATATCGCGATGGCGTTGGCAGGCGTGATCGTTGCCGGTGACGGACGCCGTTTCGAATACCAGGGCGCTGAGCCCCTACGGCGTCGGCTGCCTGGATGATCCGCCCTTGTCCCTTGCCCCCTGTCTCCTGTGTTGGGTGGCGGGGTGCGGCGCTAGTGGTGCGCGCCGTTGAAGAGCGCGCCGACCGACTGGCCGGTGTGGATGCGGCGGATCGCTTCGCCGAGCAGCGGGGCCACGGAGAGCACGGTCATGTTCGGCAGCTGCTTCTCCGGCGGTATGGGGATCGTGTCCGTGAACACGATCTCGTTGATCGGCGACTTCTCGATCTGCGTGACAGCGTCGCCGGAGAGGATCGGGTGCGTGGCTGCGACGTAGACGCTCGTCGCGCCTCGCTCCACGACGACGTTCGCCGCGGCGACGAGCGTGCCGCCGGTCAGCACCTCGTCGTCGACGATGAGGACGTTACGGCCGTCGACGTCACCGATCAGCGTCGTCGCCTGAACCTTCTCGTTGTTGCCCAGCCGGCGCTTCTCGACGATCGCCAGCGGAGCGTCCAGGCGGTCGGCCATGCGGCGGGCGCCCTTCGCGCCGCCGGCGTCGGTGGCGACGACCGTGAGGTTCGGGAGCTTCTTCTCGGCGATGTAGTTGGAGAGCAGCGAGAGCGCGGTCAGCTCGTCGACCGGGATGTTGAAGAAGCCCTGGATCTGCCCGGCGTGCAGGTCGATCGTCAAGACACGGTCAGAGCCAGCGGTCTCCAGGAAGTTGGCGACGAGGCGGGCGGTGATCGGGACGCGCGGCTGGTCCTTCTTGTCGCTACGCGCGTACGGGTAATAGGGGAGAACGGCCGTGATCCGGCCGGCAGAGGCACGCCGCGCCGCGTCGATCATGATGAACAGCTCCATCAGCCGCGTGTTCACCGGCGAGCACATCGGTTGCAGGATGAACACGTCGCGGGCGCGGATGTTTTCTTTGAAGCGCACGAATATGTTCTCGTTCGAGAACTCGAACACCTCAGCCTTGCCGACATCCGTCTCCAGGTACGCGCAGATATTCTGAGCCAGCGCCGGATGGGCGTTTCCGGTGAAGACCTTGAGATCCTGGAAGATGGGTGAATCAGCCACGGCGAGACCGGCCTCAAAATACAATACTGACCACGCCTGAGCAACCGCTGGCCGCCTCCCGATTGACCGAGTCCACAAAGGCATGTACTGTGTGGCTTCCACGCTCGCCCCGCCTTCCGCATTCGGTTGCCGAAAGCGGATAGTCGGTCCTCCGCCGCCTCCGCTATCGTGCGGGTGGAGGTATTCGATATGACCATCACAACCGACGCGACCACTCGCACGCAGACCGCAGCCGACGCCCCTGGCCCGGCGTTCATAATCGCCGTGCGCAGCACCGGAATCTTCTGCCGGCCCGGCTGTCCCGCCAGGGCGCCGAAGCCGGAGAACATCGTGCTCTACTGGACGACCGGCGAAGCCCAGGCGGCCGGCTTCCGCGCCTGCAAGCGCTGCCGCCCACTCGACCCGTCGCCGGATCCGCGCGCCGCCTACCTGGCCGAGGCCTGCGCCTACCTCGACGACGATCCGGACGCCGAGCCCTCCCTGGCGGCGGTCGCCGGCCGGCTGGGTCTGCGCAGCGAGTACCTGCGCAGACTCTTCCGGCGCGAGCTCGGCGTCTCGCCGCGCCAGTACCTGGCGTCGACACGGTCCGGCCGCCTCAAGGACGGCCTGCGTGAGGGCGCAACCGTCACCCGCGCGCTGTACGACGCTGGCTATCCCAGCGGCTCCCGGCTGTACGAGAAGTCCGACGATGTGCTGGGCATGACGCCGGCGACCTACGGCAGGGGCGGCGCGGGAATCACCGTGCGCTACGAGATCACGGATTGCGCGCTGGGCAAGCTGCTCGTCGGCGCCACGGAGCGCGGCGTCTGCATCGTCAAGCTCGGCGACGACAGGGCGCAGCTCGAAGGCAAGCTCGAGCGGGAGTTCCCGCGGGCCAGGCTGGAGCGTCAGGGCGAAGGCCTGCGCGCCTGGGTCAGTGAGATCGTCCGCTACCTGGGCGGGGAAACGACGAAGCTCGACCTGCCGCTGGACATCCAGGCCACGGCGTTTCAGATGCGCGTCTGGCGCGCCCTCCGCGGCATCGCCCGCGGCGAGACGAAGTCGTACTCGCAGGTCGCCCGCGAGATCGGGGCGCCCAGGGCGGCCCGCGCCGTCGCCCGCGCCTGCGCGACGAACCCCGTCGGTATCGTTATCCCCTGCCACCGCGTCGTGCGCAACGATGGCAGCCTCGGCGGCTATGGCGGCGGCGTGGAGCGCAAAGAGGCCCTGCTGGCTATGGAGAGCCAGTCGGGGCCGGACGGCGACGACCGGTCGCCCAGTTGAGCGACCACAATCGCCCGGCGTCCAACGGACCCTCAGGACGGGCCGCTCCGACGCTGTTCGCATTGGGCGCCATCTGGGGTGGTTCGTTCCTCTTCATCAAGGTCATCGTCGAAGAGACGGGGCCGCTGGAGGTCGTCTTCGGGCGGGTGTTCTTCGGTTGCCTGGTCGTCGGCGCCTACGTTCTCGTGACCCGGCACAGGATGGTCGTGACGCCGAGCCTGGTGGCGCGCGTCTCCGTCCTCGCCGTACTGGCGAACATCATGCCGTTCGCCTTGATCTCCTGGGGAGAGCAGCACATCGATAGCGGTACGGCGTCAGTCCTCAACGCGATGGTGCCGATCTTCACCGCCGTCGTCGCCGCCATCGCCCTCGACGAAGAGCACTTTACGCCGGCCCGTCTGGGCGGCCTGCTGCTCGGATTCGTCGGCGTGGCGGTGCTCACCGGCACCGAGTCGCTCGACGTGACGGACTCGGCTGTCGCCGGGCAACTCGCAGTGGTCGGCGCGGCGCTCTGCTACGGCCTGGGCGCAGTCTACATGCGCAGCCTCCTACGCGAGCAGGACCCCGTCAGCCTGACGCTGCTGCAGCTTGTCATCTCCGTCTTCATCGCCGGCGTCGCGCTCGTCGCCGTCTCCGGAACGCCGAACTACTCGCTCAGCCTTGAGGCGTGGGGCTCACTGATCGCGCTGGGCACGCTGGGCACCGGCGTCGGCTACGTGGCTTTCGTCTGGCTGATCGAGAACATCGGCAGCGTGCGGGCGTCGCTCGTCACGTACATCGTGCCGGTGCTGGCGTTGTTCCTGGGCTGGTTGATCCTCGACGAGAGCATCGGCCTGAACACGATCGCCGGCTTCCTGCTGATCATCGGGGGCGTGGCAACCGTGATGCGCGGCCAGGCGCCGTCCAGCCAGCGCCTGCAGGAGCCCGTAACGCCCGCCTCCGTGGGCGAGTAGGGCGTCGTATCTGCACCCGTAGCGAAAAACGGTTGAGGCTGTGGGTCCTGGGTCAGCTTGAAGGACGAGGGACATACGACTGCGCCGGGGCGCTGTCTTGGTATGCGGGCCAAGACGGGGTGCTACATAGATAGGGGGTACGTCCCGGCGCAGTCTAATTATACGCCTAACAGGCCCTGCTGAGGGCAACGCCAGTGGCCGCCCACGCCCCGTTGTGGTAGTGGGTCAGTTTGAGCCGAGCAGGCTTGGCGTCGGGTGAAATTAGCGAAAATAGAGGGTTTTCTGTCGATAAAGTGGTTGATATATGCCATGGCACCTGTCAAGTTGATTGTGGAGTGAGTGTTGATAACTCACTGCGAGGAGAAGGCGTAAATGAGGAATGGGCGCAACGGAGTGCGGCCTAGCGCAGCTATATCCATGCTTGATAAGAGTGAGGGCTATAGGATGCTAGACCGCCTCACGCAGAAGCATTTTAACCTAAGCGCGGATGAGTTTATCGCTGCTTGGCGATCCGGCAAGCTTCATGACGAGAATGAATATCCGGAAGCTGTACGCCTAGCGATGATGATCCCGCTTGTGGCGTAGTGCCTGGCCGCAGGCCAGCGGGAGCCGTAGAGCGGTTCATTTCCCCCATCAGGGATGCACTGTCATGTGTCATCCGACAGCCATCCTTGCATTCACGTGATGGCTACAGTCCCGAGCAAAACCCGCACGCCCTCGTTCTAAATCGCGGAGAGCCAGTCAAGCTTTACAGGGCCAACGTATGGCTATCTGTTAACCAGGTCTATGACATTGTGGAGGCTGAAGGCGAGCGAGGTCCCTACAAAGTCTCAACGCGCAGTTACATCTACGCGCTGAGCGATGGCGACGGCGAAATCGTGGGTTTTCACTACCACCCGGAAAGCAACATGGACTTTTGCCATCTCCACTTCCGTAGATCGGCGGAATTTGGCAAGGCTCACTTCCCAACGGGGCGGGTGGCAATAGAGGAAGTGATCGCTCTGGCCATTCGTGATCTTGGCGTCACGCCAAGGCGTGCCGATTATCGTGAGGTCTTGGGGGAGGGCTTAGCGGCATTCCGACAGTGGCGAACATGGGACTCACGTGGCACAATGTAGTCATGCCTGAACGCTCAAGCAAGAAGCGTCCGACAGACCCGAACGCCCTGGCAGCGGACATTGTAGCAGAGGCGACGGGTCAGAAGACCGACGACGGGAAAGACCCGGCAGCGGTCGAGCTAGGCCGCAAGGGTGGGCTCAAGGGCGGCAAGGCACGGGCTGAGAAGCTGTCGCCGGAACGTCGGAGCGAGATCGCCAAGAAGGCGGCTGCGGCGCGGTGGGGTAAGCAGGGCTGAGTCTCTGAGTATGGCGAAGCGTACTCCGCCTATAGCCATCTACCCAGGCACCCCTCTGGGTCAGCCGGATTACAGAACCCACTTTTGGTATCACGGGCAGAGCGACGACTTTTATCGCATGTGCGATGAAGCCGAGTGGCCCGATGGCGTACCTCCCGATACCAACCAGACCATAGATGTTCCCTGCACGAGCTGTAGAGACCTCTATCGCTACATCATTGCTCGTGATGGGGGGGTGGAGCCCCATGCTCCGGTTGACTACCCCACGTTATCAATGGTACCCTCCCCTGTAACAGGGGGGT
>JADFKG010000052.1 GCA_022565075.1 Chloroflexota bacterium
TGGCCAGGAACGTGAATTCAACACGCTCTCGCTTCTCCCCGGTCATCACTTTCTGGAACATCTCGCTGCACTCTGCTCTGGCGTCCGGGTGAATGATGTCGAGGAGGGAGAGGCCGGGGATCTCTTCCTCGCTATACCCCAGGGCTTCCCGCCAGGCGCGGTTGACGTACATCAGAGAACCATCCAGCGCGACGATCTGGACCAGGTCGCTGGCGTTCTCAAACAGGTCACGGTATCTTTCTTCGCTCTCCTGCAGCGCCTGTTGCGCCTGCCTGCGCTCTGTGATGTCCACCACCACCGAGCGGGTCTCCTCGATCTGTCCTTCTGCGTCCCGGAGCGCCCGCGCCGTCAAACTGATCCACAAGTGCCTGCCGTCTGCCCTGCGCATCTCCAACTCTTCGCCGAGGGCTTCCTCACCAGCAAGAAACCGGCTAAACACCTTCCGTGCCTTCGCCTTCCCCGTCGGCGTGTCCGCATACAGGTCGAACACCGGTTTGCCAACTAGTTCATCGGGGGTATACCCAAGGAGTTCCTCGGCTGCCCGGTTGGCCGTCCGGATGCGGGCGTCGACGCCAACCGAGAAGTATGCGTTGGGGGCATCCTCGTACAGATCTCGATACCGCGACTCGCTCTCATTCAAATCTTGATACAGGACGCGTTCGAAGCTGGCCCTGAGATTTCCGAACAACCCTCCAAAGGCCATCAGGATCACGATGATGATAACGTCCGACCACGGCACCTGTTGAGCGCTCGCGAGATGGCTCGCGACCGCTCCCGCATACCCGAGCATGCAGGCCGCAGTCAGTGTCAGAATGTAGGAGCCGCCTCTGGACATTGAGGCTCCGAAGACGATCAAGAAGTAGAGCGCCCAGACTGGAAATGTGACCGAGGAAACAGTGGCGATAATGAGGGACACGGCCACTATGTCCGCGAAGGGGATCGCCTCCCAGAACCAGGTAACCGGGCGGCCCCTTCGCATGTGAACGGTGGTGTGAAGCGTCGTCGCTAGGTGGTAGATCACCAGATAGCCGATGGTGGCGATCACCCACTCTGGCTTCTGGCCGGGCCGAGTGAGGAGGATGATGCATACGTAGGCCGCCGTCAGCCCCCAGCGAAACGAGAGAAGTGGCCACCGGACCGAGGGGTCATTGTCGCCCGCGGTCGGATGCACCGCAAAGCCGGCGAGGAACGAAGCCCAAGCTCCGCTGGCCAGTTCTACAACACGGCGCCGGATCAACTGATCTTGTTCTCGCAGACTAGAAAGCATTCCGCTAGTTCCATAGAAGGAGACGTAACCCTCAGGATAGCGTTGCGTGCCCAAGGCGAGAGCGCGGTCGTTGCAGGCGAAGGTCGTGCTAGCGGCAGACGCAGGCCGTTCTGCACCGTTGCACAACGGTCCTGCATTCATCTGATCGAGAGTCTGAATGTGGCGGCCCTATCCTGGCGCCTCGACCGATTGACGGGTGCGGCTGCCAGACATAAACTGGTGCTGTCTCCGCCGCAGGTGGAGGCGCAGGAGAAAACCTCAGTTCACAATTACAGGTAAAGCAGCCCGAAACGCAGTGCCTTTCCCTATTGGGGAGGCGCTGCTTTGTGTTTAAGCGAGGTGCCCCATGTCTGACGAGTCCGTAGGAAGCGCACTCGGGCGCAGCGATCCCGCCGTGGCCGACATCATCAAGCGTGAGAAGGACCGGCAACGCCTCGGCCTCGAGCTGATCGCCTCCGAGAACTACACGAGCGCCGCCGTCCTCGAGGCGATGGGCTCGATCCTCACGAACAAGTACGCCGAAGGCTATCCCGGCAAGCGCTACTACGGCGGCTGCCACGTCGTCGACGATGCCGAGACGCTGGCGATCGATCGGGCGAAGGAGCTGTTCGGTGCGGAGCACGTCAACGTCCAGTCCCACAGCGGCGCCGAGGCCAACCTCGCCACCTACTTCTCGTTGATCGAGCTGGGCGACACGGCGATGGGCATGAACCTGGCGCAGGGCGGCCACCTGACGCATGGCCGCGAGATCAACTTCTCCGGCCAGCTGTACAACTTCGTCCCCTACAGCGTCGACCGTGAATCCGAGCTCATCGACTACGACGAGATGGCGAAGCTGGCCCGCGAGCACAAGCCGAAGATGATCGTCGTCGGCGCCACCGCCTACCCGCGGATCATCGACTTCGCGCGCGCTCGTGAAATCGCCGATTCCGTCGGCGCCTACCTGGTCACGGACATGGCGCACATCGCCGGCCTGGTCGCCGGCGGCGTGCACCCGTCGCCGGTGCCGCACTCGCACGTCGTCACCTCGACCTCGCACAAGACCCTGCGCGGGCCCCGAAGCGGCTTCATCCTCAGCACTGAGGAGCTCGCGAAGCAGATCGACAAGACCGTTTTCCCGGGCGTTCAGGGCGGGCCGCACATGCACACGATCGCCGCCAAGGCCGTCTGCTTTGGCGAAGCGTTGCAGCCGGCCTTCAAGCGCTATGCCCAGCAGATCGTCGACAACGCCAGGGTGCTGGCGGAAGCGCTGCAGGGCCACGGCTTCCGGCTCGTCTCCGGCGGCACGGACACCCACCTGATGCTGGTGGACGTCGGCCTCAAGGGCATCAGCGGGCGCAAGGCGGAGCAGGTCTGCGACAAGGCGGCGATCACCGTCAACCGCAACACGATCCCCTACGACGAGCGGCCGCCCCTGCAGGGCAGCGGCGTGCGCATCGGTACGCCTGCTCTCACCACCCGCGGCATGGCTGCCGACGAGATGCGGGCCGTGGCCGGCTTCTTCGCCCGCGCGATAGAGGTGCGTGACGACGACGGCGCGCTGGCCAGGCTGCGCGCCGAGGTCGAGGAGTTCGCTGGCGCCTTCACCGTGCCCGGAATCACCGATCGCCAAGGCGTAACAGCCTAGCGGCAAAGCGTCGCCAGCGGCCCGTTGTTCGACCAATAGCGTGGTGTTATAATCCGCTGGTGCCCATGGAATGGCCCTTGTGGCCGAGGCTCACGGGGCATACTTTGCGTTGAGAGGAACCATTGCGAGACTACGAACTAGTACTTGTCGTTAGCCCCGAGGGCGGAGAAGAGGACTTCCCTGCCACCGTCGATCGCGTTCACGACCTGATCAAGGAACGCGGTGGTGAGGTCAAGAACGTTGACCGCTGGGGCCGCCGGCGCCTGGCCTATCCGATCGAACGGATCACCGAGGGCTACTACTGCATCACGCAGTTCACGCTCGACCCGCAGGCCGTGCGTGAGATCGAAAACAGCCTCGATCTGGCGGAGGACATCCTGCGTCACCTCGTCGTACGAATGGACGAGCCGATCGTGATCAGGCCCGAGCTCGACCCGGATGCGCCTGTCGAAGTGCCTGCCGATAAGCCGACTAAAGCTGCGGCGGAGCCGTCCTCAGAAGCATCCGCCGAAAAGCCCGCCGAACCAGCGGCAGAGGACACGACGGAGACGCCGGCTGAACCTCCGGCTGAAGTACCGGCAAAGAACACGACGGAGACGCCGGCAGAGGCTCCGGCTGAAGTACCGGCAGAGAACACGACGGAGACGCCGGCAGAGGCTCCGGCTGAAGTACCGGCAGAGGACACGACGGAGACGCCGGCTGAAGCACCCGCTGAAGCTCCGACCGAAGAACCGGTAGAGAAGCCGGCAGAGAAGCCGACAGAGGCAGCGTCAGAGGACTAGCATGGCCGGCCTCAACAAAGTCATGATCATCGGCAACCTCGGCGCGGACCCAGAGATGCGCTACACAGCGGATGGCGCCGCCGTCACGAACTTCCGGATCGCCGCCAGCCGCAGCTACACCGGCTCCGACGGCGAGCGCAAGGAAGAGACCGAATGGTTCAGAGTCGTTGCCTTCAGGAAGCTCGCTGAACTCTGCAACCAGTACCTGCAGAAGGGCCGGCGTGTATACGTCGAGGGACGGCTGCAGACCCGCCAGTGGGAGGGACAGGACGGCCAGAAGCGCTACACAACCGAAGTGGTCGCCCAGGACGTACAATTCCTCGACAGCCGCTCCAGTGCGGGCGAGCCTCCGGTACGCCCGATACGCCCGATACGCCCGATGCCGCGATGGACCTGGAACCCGAAGACGTTCCGTTTGAATAGGACAAGCGATGACAGATAGCGAAAAGACCACCACGAGCACCCCTGCTCCCGCCCCGGCGCCTGCACCGGCGGGCGCTGACCGTCCACGTCCGCGCCCCGCGGGAGGTGGCAGGTCGCGGGACGATGACGACCGGTCGCGGGGTCGCCCCGGCGGCCGCCGGCGGCGCGTCTGCATCATGTGCGCTGATCACATCAAGTACGTGGACTACAAGAACGTCTCGTTCCTGCGCCGTTTCGTCTCCGACCGCGCCCGGATCGAGACGCGGCGCCGCACCAGCGCCTGCGCCAAGCACCAACGCGCGATCTCCAACGCCATCAAGCGCGCCCGCCACCTGGCGCTTCTGCCCTACACGCCGGACCACATCAGGATCTCGCAGGGCCGTTAGCGCGCTGGTTAACATCGAAACAAACAGCAGGCCTCGCCTGTTGCCCCAGTAGGCAGAACTATGTCAAAACGACGCATCAAGATTCCGACACCCACCTGGGAACACGAGCAGACCGGCATCACGCGCAAGCTAGAAGCCAATCGCTGGCAACTCTGGGCCACGGCCGTCATCGTCCTTCTCGTTGTCGCCTCGCTGGGCGTCATCGGCTGGGCCTACCTCTCCGACTATATCGGCGATCAGCAGCGGCCCGGGTCGCTGGGCCTTCGCGTCGCGGAGCAGGAGCTCACCGTTAGCGACTACACCAAACGTGCCGTCCTGAAAGCCGAGGAGTTGTCCAACATCAGCGCCTCCATCGTTATTCCCGTGCTCAGTCAGGACCTGATCGAAGAGATGATCCTCCTTCAGTTCGCCGGCGAGCAGTCGGCGACCGCCACCGACGACGAGATTCAGGAAGACATCGCGAGCACGCTAGGAATCGCGGTGGACGATTCGAACTTCGACGCACGGCTGCAGGAAGAGCTGGAGCGCAACGGCCTGACCGAGGAACAGTTTAGGGACATCTCGCGGGCCACAATTCTGGGGACGAAGGTGACGGCGGGGTTCCAGGCGGATATCCCGGATACGCTGCCCTCCGTCAACTACAGGGAGATCCAGGTTGAGGACCTGGAAACGGCGGACCGTCTCATCGCCCAGCTGAACGAAGGCGCCGAGTTCGGACCGCTGGCCGCCGAGCATTCACTCAATCAGATCTCTGGGCAAGACGGAGGCGAAAAGGGGTGGGTCGCGGAAGGTGTCCTGGACGAGAACGCCGAGGCCGTCCTCTTCGCGCTTGAGCCTGGCGAGATCACGACCTTCGTCGGGCCGAACAGCTCATTCTTCGTCTACGAGGTCACTGAAAAGTCCAACGCCCGCGCAGTGTCGATTGACGATAACATCCGCATCGGTGGGCTGGCCTACGCTGACTGGTTGACCGCAAAGGTGCTGGATATCGATATCGAGAACGAGATGGACATCAGGACCGGCGACGCCGACAAGATCGCGTACGTCGTCGATCACGCTAACCTGACGACCAACTAAGGGGGTACGGTGGCTGAACGCGAGAGCGTCGGTATCGTTCTGCTGGGCCTCGGCGTCGTCGGCAGCGGCGTTGCCCGGGCTCTGGCCGAACACGCCGAGACGTACGCCGATCGCGTCGGCGCCCGCATCGAGCTGCGCAAGGTGCTGGTGCGCGACGCCACGCGCGAGCGTGACTTCGCCCCGGACCGATCGCTCATCACGACGGACGCCGCCGAGGCGCTGGGCACCGACTGCGACATCGTCGTCGAGGTCATGGGCGGCGAAGACCCGGCCCGCGAGTACATCCAGAAAAGCCTGAGCCGCGGCCGCTGGGTGGTCACAGCGAACAAGGAGCTGATGGCCAAGTACGGGCCCGAGCTGCGGGCGCAGGCCACAGCTGGCGGCGTGGACATCCTGTTCGAGGCTAGCGTCGGCGGCGGCATGCCGATCGTCTCGCCGCTCAGGCGTGACCTTTCCGCCAACCAGATAACAAGCGTGCGCGCCATCATCAACGGCACGACGAACTACATCCTGACGCAGATGACCCGCGAAGGCGCCGCGTTCGACGACGCTCTTCGCCAGGCCCAGGACCTGGGCTACGCTGAAGCCGACCCGGCGAGCGACGTCGAGGGCTTCGATTCCGCTTACAAGATCTCCATCCTTTCCAGCCTGGCGTTCCACGGGCACGTCCGCGTGGAGGACGTCTATCGTGAGGGCATCACGGACCTGATGCCGCGCGACTTCCGCTACGCGGCCGAACTGGGATACTCGATCAAGCTCCTGGCCATCGGCCAGCGCGACGCCGACGGCGTCTGCGTGCGCGTGCACCCCGCGCTCGTCCCCAAAGACCAACTGCTTGCCAATGTGGACGGCGTCCTCAACGCCGTGCAGGTGGAGGGCGACCTGATCGGCCGCGTACTCTTCCAGGGGGCCGGCGCAGGCTCGATGCCCACGACCTCGGCGATCATGGCCGACGTCCTGGAAGCGTCGCGTTCGATCGTTCACGGCAGCCGGCCCTCACCCTGGCGTTATACTGCCGACATGGCGATGAAGCCGATTTCCCAGCTCACCACTCGCTACTACATCCGCGTCGAGGTGAGCGACAGGCCCGGGGTGCTCGCTGAGATCGCCCGCGCCTGCGGCGACAACGGTGTTAGCATCGCCTCGGTCATCCAGAAAGAGACCGATGACGAGGCGCAGACGGCCGAAATCGTGATCATGACGCACGCCGCAAAGGAAGCGGACCTCCAGCGCAGCATCTCCCAGATCGAGGGACTGAAGGATGACGTGCGTAAGGTCGGGGCCCTCCTGAGGGTGGAGGACTGACCGTGCCCCGCACGAAGGCGCCCACAAAAGCTTCCGGCTCGACTGAATGGCTCGAGGACGAAGTCCGCGAGACGAAGGCGCGGGTTCATAAGCTGGAGAGCGAGCTGGCGCAGGCCCTCAAGATCGCCTGGTCTCTCGACGCCGAGGTGCAGAAGGTCGTGCAGGGCGTGGCCGTCGCTGGCTCCGTGGAGGCGACGATACAGTCGATTCGGGAGGAAGTACGCGAACTTAACGCTCAGCTAGGCCAAGTTCGGGATCACCAGGGCCAGCTGGCCGACCAAGTTGAGCACGATGGCAAGGGCCGCAAGGCCGAAGCCGGACGCGAGCGATATGACGTGGGCATGATCGCCAAGCAGGTGGAGTCGATCAACCGGACGATCGCTCAGTTCGACGGCCGCGTAAAGGGGCTCGAAGAAGTGGCGCGGCACATCGAAGAAGAGATCGCCGGCGGTCGTCTGACAGCACAGGCGAAAGAGCGGGCGATGGAAGACATCCAGACGAAGTCCGCTCGCAGCCACGAGGCGACGCTGCGGCTGGACCAGGAGTTCGCGCGCTTCAGCGGTGATTTTCAGCGGCTGGAGGAGTCCAGCGAGGCGCTCGCTGATCGTCTGTCACTCGCCCTCGATCAGCTGCACAAAGTGATGGAGCGCCAGGAGCACATCGAGGTGATCGCCGGCACGCAGGAAGAGGCCAAAGAAGCGCTGCAAGGCGCCGCCTACGAGCGCGAGCAGATCAGTCACCGCATGGCCAGCCTCGAACAGATCGCCACCGAGATCACGGAGCGCACGGACGAGTTCATCAAGGGGTTGGGCCGCCTTGACCAACGGAGCCAGAAGCAGGCAAGCGAGCTGATGGCGATGGCTGCGCGACTGGAAGACCTGACTGACCAGACGAAGCAAGCGCTGAAGAAGGTCTACCAGACGTTCCTGCGCCAGCGCCGCCGCGCCTCCGAAGCGCTGAACCAGGAGATCAAGGAGCTTACCCATGGTGAGCTGCACTCCACGGACTAGACCGGCGCCGATCGCCATGAGGCCTCGAATTTGGAGCGCTTGACCGACAAGCCAGCCGCCAGGGGCGTTCTCGAACGTTACCGGGATCGCCTGCCCGTCACCGACGACACGCCGATGCTCAGCCTGGGCGAGGGCGGTACCCCGCTCGTCAGCTCCCGCCGGCTGATCGAGCGCGTCGGCTGCAAAGACCTGTACTTCAAGCTCGAGATGTGCAACCCGACCTCCTCGTTCAAGGACCGGGGAATGGTCGTCGCGGTGGCCAAGGCGCTGGAAGCCGGTGCGCGAGCCGTCCTCTGCGCCTCAACAGGCAACACCAGCGCCTCGGCGGCCGCCTACGCTGCGCGCAGCGGCCTCGACGCCTTCGTGCTCGTCCCGCACGGTCGCGTCGCCAGGGGCAAGCTGGCCCAGGCCGTCGCCCACGGCGCTCGCATCCTCTCTGTCCGCGGCAACTTCGACGACGCTCTCGCCATCGCCCGCCGGATCTCCGAGAAGCACCCGATCGCGCTCGTGAACTCCGTCAACCCGCACCGCATCGAGGGTCAGAAGACGGCCGCCTTTGAGATCGTCGACGACCTTGGCGATGCGCCCGACCTGCTGTTCATCCCGGTCGGCAACGCCGGCAACATCACCGCCTACTGGCGAGGTTTCGTTGAGTATTTCCAGGCGGAGCGCGCCGGTCAGAAGCCGCGCATGATCGGCTGGCAGGCTGCCGGTGCGGCGCCCATCGTCCGCGGCGAACCAGTTGCCGATCCGCAGACCGTCGCCACGGCCATTCGCATCGGCAACCCGGCCTCGTGGGAGTTGGCCGTCGCTGCCCGCGACGAGTCCGGCGGCGAGATCAACGCCGTGACCGACGAGGAGATCCTGGACGCATACCACCTCCTCGCCGAAGAAGAAGGCATCTTCTGTGAGCCGGCCTCCGCCGCCTGCGTGGCCGGCCTCCTCAAGACGGCAGCCGAACACCCGGAAAGCCTCCGCGACCAGACAATCGTCTGCGTCATCACTGGCCACGGACTGAAGGACCCCGAGACCGCCCTCGCCATCGAGACCGACGCGCCCGAGGTCGACGCCGACCTCGCCGCCGTCGAGTCCGCGATGGGCCTCGCGTAGCGCGCGCTGCTTGCTGCACCCGTCTGTGCCGCGCCCTCCGCTCATCCTGAGGCTCTCGAAGGAACCACGCGCTTAGTACTGCTATTCTTGCGCCGATGACCCACGTCAACGAAGAGCTCGTCCGCGGCTGGTTCGTTGCCCAGGCCCGCGCCGACGAAGCCGCCGTGCGCGCGGCGCTGGCCGACGACGTTGTCTGGCACGTGCCCGGCCGCAGCCCGCTCTCCGCGGACTATCGGGGCCCGGACGAGGTGCTCGCTTTTCTCGCCCGTCCACGCGAGCTCTCGAACGGCACGGTGCGCCCTGAGATCCTCGACGTCATGGCCGGAGACGACTACGCAATCGCCCTCGTCCGCGTCCACGCCGAACGCGAAGGAAAGAAGCTGGACGGCTCGCTGCAGGCCTGGACGTTCCGCATCGCGGAGGGCCGGATCGCGGAATTCTGGTTCCTCGTCGAAGACCGCTATGAGGTCGACGCGTTCTGGTCGTGAGCGACGCCTGATACAATTCGTCTCCTGATGGACACACGCATCGCCGGAGTAGACCAGGAGCGAATCGCCGCCGCCGTTCGCGAGATCATTGCGGCGGTCGGCGAGGACGGTGCGCGGGAGGGGCTGGCCGAAACGCCGGAACGAATCGGGCGCCTCTACGCCGAGCTCTTTTCGGGGCTGCGCGAGGACCCGCTGGACGTGCTGCGCAAGGGGTTCGATGAATCGCACAAGGAGATGGTGATCCTCAAGAGCATCCCCTTCTACTCCCTCTGCGAGCACCACTTCTTGCCGTTCCACGGCGAGGCGCACGTCGGCTACGTGCCGGAGGGGCGCCTCGTCGGCGTCAGCAAGCTGGCCCGCGTCGTCGACATCCTGGCCCGGCGCCCGCAGATGCAGGAGCGCCTGACGAGCCAGGTCGCCGACGCCATCATGGAGGGCCTGCGGCCGGACGGCGTCGCCGTGGTCATCGAGGCCGAGCACCTCTGCCTGACGATGCGTGGCGCTCAGAAGCCCGGCTCGCGCATGATCACCTCGGCGATCCGGGGCAGCTTCCGCCGGCGCGGCGTCACCCGCAGCGAGTTCCTCTCGCTGGTTCAAGGCAGGTAGTCGGAGAAGCTCGGCGCGGGGCCGCGTGTGAGCTATCTCACACTCTCGCTCGGGACCCTTCGTAGTATCATCGCAGGGCATGTGCAACATAGCCGTCGTTTCCGTACATACCTCGCCCCTGGCCCGCCCCGGCACTCGCGATAGCGGTGGACTGAACGTCTACGTGCGCTCGCTCGGCCGGGAGATGGCCAGGCGCGGTCACACGATGGACGTCTTCACGCGCCGCACGGCCGCCGACTCGCCCGAGATCACGCATCTGGACGATCCGGACGGGGCTGGAGGACGCATGCGCGTCATCCAGATCGCCGCAGGACCTCTCGACGCCGACAAGCGCGCCCAGCGCCGCTACCTCGAGGAGTTCCGCCGCGGCGTGGTCGCCTTCCAGGAGCGCAACGGCCTTTCGTACGACCTCGTGCACAGCCACTACTGGATGTCCGGTTGGGTCGGCCGCACACTGGCCGACTGCTGGGAGACGCCGCACGTCGTCATGTTCCACACGCTGGCCGAGGCCAAGAACCGCCACCACCTGGGCGAGCGCGAGCCGAAGTACAGGATCGCCGGCGAGCGCACGGTCGTCGCCGGCGCCGACCGCATCATCTGCGCCGGCGAAGGCGAGGCGCGGATGCTGACCGACCTCTACCGCGCTCAGCGCTCCGGCATCAGCGTCATCCCCTGCGGCGTCGACGTCGACCACTTCCGGCCGATCGACCGGGCTGAGGCGCGGGCCCACGTTGGCCTCGACGCCGACGAGCCCCTGATCCTCTTCGTCGGGCGCATCGAGCCGCTCAAGGGGATCGACGTGCTGATACAGGCGGCGAGCCATCTCGAGGGGTCGTTCCGCGTCCTCGTCGTCGGTGGCGACGAGAAGGACGAGCGCCGCCTGCGTGACCTGGCGCGCCTGGCGCGCGAGCTCGGCGTCGAGGAGCGCGTCACCTTCACCGAAGCTGTCACTCGCGATGACCTGCCGTACTACTACAACGCCGCCGACGTCTGCGCCGTGCCCTCGTACTACGAGAGCTTCGGCCTCGTCGCGCTGGAGGCGATGGCCTGCGGCGTGCCGGTGGTTGCCACACGCGTCGGCGGACTGAAGGACACGGTGCGGGACGGCCGCACGGGCTACCTGGTGCCCTGGCGCTGCCCGGAGCCGTTTGCCGAGCGCCTGGACCTCTTGCTCACGAACGAGCCGCTTCGCCGTAGCCTCGGCCGCGAAGCCCGCGCCGTCGCCGAAACCTACCGCTGGTCGCACGTCGCCGAGCAGGTGGAGTCCGTATACCACGACCTCGTCGGCAGCTACCGTGGAGTCGCCGTCGGCGCGCACGTCGCCTAGACTACTCCCTGATGACCCACGTCGACCCGAAAGAAAAGCACCCGAAGACGGCGCTCGTCATCGTCGCGCACCCGGACGACGCGGAGTTTCTCTGCGGTGGCACCGCCGCCAGGTGGGCCGCCGACGGCTGGGACGTCCACTACATGCTCACGACCAGCGGCGACATGGGCACGAAAGACACCTCGCTGACCCGCGAAAAGCTGGCCCAGATCCGCGAGAAAGAACAGCGCGCCGCCTGTGACGTGCTCGGCGTCAAGGAGCTCGTCTTCCTGCGCTACCCCGACGGCTTCGTCGAGGACACGGCCGAGATGCGCGGGCGCATCGTGCGCGAGCTGCGCCGGCTCAAGCCGTGGACGGTGATCACCTGGAACCCCTACCGCACTTCGTTCACGCACCGCGACCACCGCCTCACCGGCCAGTCCGTGGTCGACGCCGTCTTCCCGCTCGCCCGCGATCCGCTGGCCTACCCGGAGCACCAGCTCGACGGCCTCGAACCGCATCGCGTGATGGAGCTGCTGCTCGCCGGACACGAGGAGCCGGACCACTGGATCGAGATCCCCGAGGACGCCTTCAAGCGCAAGATCAACGCGCTCAAGAAGCACAAGAGCCAG
>JADFKG010000193.1 GCA_022565075.1 Chloroflexota bacterium
GAAGACCACGCCGACGAAGTCAGCGCCGAACGCCGCGGCCGCGCGCGCGGTAACGGGATCGGAGACGCCGCAAATCTTAACGAACGTCATGGCGGGTCGCTCATCCCAGTAGCTCCCGTATCTTGTCGGCCGGGTCGGGGGCGGTGACGACGCTCTCGCCGATGAGCACGGCGTCGACGCCGGCGCGTTCCAGGCGGATCATGTCTTCACGGGTGAAGATGCCACTCTCGGAGACGACCGTCGCCTCGGGTGGGGCCAGCGGGCGCAACCGCTCCGTCGTCGCGAGGTCAACGTTGAACGTGCGGAGGTCGCGGTTGGTGATGCCGATGAGCGGGGCGTTCGTGACCGGGGCGCGGGCCAGCTCCCTCTCTTCGTGCACCTCGATCAGCGCGTCGAGGCCGAGTGCGTTCGCCTCCGCCATCAGGTCGCGGAGGAGCGAGTCGTCGAGGATGGCGGCGATGAGGAGGACGGCGTCGGCGCCGTTGGCGCGCGCTTCGTAGAGGTGGTAGGGGTCGATCGTGAAGTCCTTGCGCAGGATCGGCGGGCCCTGCGGCAGCGCCTCGCGGACGGCGCGCATGTAGCCGAGGCTGCCCTGGAAGTGCTTCTCGTCCGTCAGCACGGAGATCGCGGCCGCGCCGCCCTCGGCGTAGCGTCCGGCGAGCCAGACCGGGTCGAAGTCGGCCCTGAGGACGCCGCGCGACGGCGACGCCTTCTTGGCCTCGGCGATGAGGCCGATCTGCGTCCCCCGTAGGGCCTTCGCGAAGCCCCGCGGCGCGGGCGCTGCCTCCGCCTGCCGGCGCATCTCGGCGAGCGGCACGCGCTCCAGGGCGGCGGCCAGCTCGTCGCGCTTGTCGGCGACGATGCGGTCGAGGATCGTCTCGCTCTGCTGTGTCATCTGAGATCGATTATCCCACGCTATCCAAACGTCCCGGTCAGTTCGACGAACGTTGTCAGCCGCTCTTTCGCCGCGCCGGAGTCTACCGACTCGGCGGCGGCCTGCAGCCCGTCGCTGACGTTCGGCACGATATCGGCGGCGACGAGGGCGGCGGCCGAGTTGAGGAGCACGATGTCGCGCATGGCGCCGGCCTCGCCGTCGAGGAGTGCGGTCAGTATCTTCGCGTTCTCCTCCGGCGTGCCGCCCTGGATGGCGTTGGGAACGGCGGTCGGCAGGCCCAGCTTGCGCGGATCGACCGTGTACTCCACGCTTTCGCCTCTGTCGATCTCGTAGACGGGGCTCGGGCCGTCGAGCGTGAGCTCGTCGCTGCCGTCGTGGCCGTGGATCACGAGCACGTGACGGCTGCCCAGGCGGTCGAGGGCGGCGGCCATCAGGCTGGCCATCTCGGGCTGGGCGACGCCGAGCAGCTGGTGCTGCGCACGGGCCGGGTTGGTGAGCGGGCCGAGGATGTTGAACGCGGTGCGGACGCCCAGCTCGCGGCGTGTGGGCGCGGCGTGCTTCATCGCCGGGTGGAACGCCTGCGCGAACATGAAGCCGAAGCTGGCCTTCTCGATGCACTGCGCCACCTGCTCCGGCGAGAGGTCGATCTTCGCGCCGAGCGCCTCGAGCACGTCGGCCGAGCCGCAGCGGCTGGACATCGCCCGGTTGCCGTGCTTGGCGACGCGCGCGCCTGCGCCTGACGCGACGAAGGCCGCCGCCGTCGAGACGTTGAACGTGCCGCGGCCGTCGCCACCGGTGCCGCAGGTGTCGAGCAGCGGGCCGTCCACCTCCACGCGCAGCGAGTGCTCGCGCATCGTGCGCGCCATGCCGACGATCTCGTCGACCGTCTCGCCCTTCATGCGCAGCGCGACGAGGAAGGCGGAGAGGAGCGCGGGCGTCGCCTCGCCGCGGAAGACGTCGTCCATCGCGTCGGCGGCCTCGTCCTCGGAGAGGTCGCGGCGGTCGTTGATCAGGGCGGCGATCGCGTCTTGGATGCTCATGGCTACATCTCCAGGAAATTCTTGAGCAGGTGCTTGCCCTCGCCGGTGAGGATCGACTCCGGGTGGAACTGCACGCCCTCGATCGCGTGGCGGCGGTGGCGGACGCCCATGATGACGCCGCTGTCGGATGTCGCGGTCACTTCCAGCTCATCCTCCGGGAACGACTCTTTGCCGATGGCGAGAGAATGATAACGGATCGCCTCGAACGGGTCCGGCAAGCCGGCGAAGACGCCCTTGCCGTCGTGGCTGATCATCGACGTCTTGCCGTGGACGATCTCGCCGGCGCCGACGGTCTCGCCGCCGAACGCCTCGCCGATCGCCTGGTGCCCCAGGCAGACGCCGAGCAGCGGCAGCCGTCCCGCGAAGTGGCGGATCAGCGGCACGCTGATGCCCGCTTCCTTCGGCGTGCACGGCCCAGGCGAGACGACGATCTTCTCCGGGCCCATGGCAGCGATGTCCTCCACGGTGGCCTGGTCGTTGCGGACGACCTCGACCTCGGCGCCCAGTTCGCAGAGGTACTGGTAGAGGTTGTAGGTAAACGAGTCGTAGTTATCGAGCAAGAGGATCATTCGAGCCTCCGTTGGTGCGATTGTTCGG
>JADFKG010000053.1 GCA_022565075.1 Chloroflexota bacterium
GGAGTGGATCGAGCGTCTACAGCACCGAGATCGGGTCGACGTCCAGAGTCCAGCCGCGGGGAAGCGGTTCGTCGCTGAGGATGGCCGTTGGGTCGTCGCCCCGGATGACAACGTTCCAGCGCCAGCGGCCGCGGATGCGCGGGACGTAGGCGGGAGAAGGGCCGAGCACGTCGACGTTGGGCAGGCCGAGGCGAGCCGTCTCTTCGCGCAGGCCGCGGGCCATCTTCGCCGCTTGCTCGCGCGAGTAGTCCGCGTTCGTGTGGGCGTAGGTCAGGCGCACGAGCCGCCCGAACGGCGGGTAGCCCATGCGCCGGCGGTTCTCGATCTCCTGAGCGTAGAGCGCGTGGTAGTCGTGCGCCGCCATCGCCTCGATCGCGTAGTGGTCCGGCGTGTACGTCTGGACGATGACGCGTCCGCCTCTGGGGCCGCGGCCGGCGCGCCCGGCGACCTGCTCCAGCAGCTGAAACGTGCGCTCGCCGGCGCGGAAGTCCGGCAGGTGGAGCGCGATGTCCGCCGAGATGACGCCGACGAGCGTCACGAGCGGGATGTCGAGCCCCTTCGCGATCATCTGCGTGCCGACGAGGATGTCCGCTTCGTGTGCAGTGAAGCGGGAGAGGATCGCCTCGTGCTGATCGCGGCCGCGCGTGACGTCGCTGTCCCAGCGCAGCGTGCGGGCGCCGGGAAACTCGCGCTGAGCCGCCGCCTCCACCTTCTCGGTGCCGATGCCGACCTGGCGCAGGCGGTCCCCGCCGCACTCCGGGCAGGTGTCCGGAAGCAGCGAACGGCGGTGGCAGTAGTGGCAAACGAGACGGCCGCCGTGTCCGCCACGCTGAAGGCCAGGCTTAAGCCTGGCCTTCAAAGGGCCCGATGGAGCCGCGGAAGTGCTCGATTCGTGGTAGGTGAGAGCGACAGCGCAGGAACGACACTCCGGCACGTGACCACAATCGCGGCACTGGACGAAGGACGCGGCGCCGCGGCGGTTGAGGAAGAGCATCACCTGCTCGCCGGCGTCGAGCGCGGCGCGGACGGCTCGCGCCAGCGTGCGGCTGAAGATGCTGCGGTTGCCAGCCTTCAGCTCCTCGCGCAGGTCAACGACTTCGACCTCCGGGAGCGGCCCGGGCTTGACGCCCCCGTCGCCTGGGATAAGCCGCTGCGGGAGCTCGAGCAGGCGATAGGCCTTGGCCGAGGCACGGAAGTGGCTCTCGACGTCGGGGGTCGCGGAGCCGAGGACGAGCACGGCGCCTGTGCGGGCGCAGAGTTCCTCAGCCGCCTTGCGTGCGTGGTATCGCGGCGAGCCCTCCTGCTGCTTGTACGTCCACTCGTGCTCTTCGTCGAGGACCACGAGGCCGAGGTCCGGCTGAGGCGCGAAGAGTGCCCCCCGCGGTCCGATGACGACGCGGTACTGTCCGTCGCGGACGGCGTGCCACATGTCGAAGTGCTCGCCGAGCGAGAGGTCGCTGTGCATCACCGCAACCTCGCCGGGGAAGCGCTCGCCGAAGCGGCGGACGGTCTGCGGGGTGAGCGAGATCTCCGGCACGAGCACGATCGCCCGCTTGCCGAGCGATGCGGCGTGCTCGATGGCGTCCAGGTACACTTCGGTCTTGCCGCTGCCCGTGACACCGTGCAGGAGGAAGGCGCGACGCGCGTCCGGCTTCGGTGCGGCATCCAGCGCGGCGATGATCTCGGCCGCCGCCCGGCCCTGGTCCGCCGTCAGCTCGGCTGCCGGCTTACGTTCGTACACGCGGCCGGCCAGCGGGTCGCGTAGGAGCGTGACGTCTTCTCTCGCCGCAACGCCTTCGGCCTCGAAGTCGCGCAGCGTCGCCGGCGTCAGGCCCAGCGCCCGCGCCCGGCTCAGCGGCAACGACCCCTCCTCCGCCAGGGCATCGAGAACCGTGGCCCGGCGCCCGGCTCGCTGAGAGCCGTCCTCCCGCAATTTGGCGGCACGACCTCGGGCCTCGTCCGCCGTCAGGCGCAGCGTCAGCTGTGCGACGACGCGGGGCTGGACGGCCGGACGCGCCAACCGATACGTCCGCGCCACCAGACCGCGACGGATGAGCGAAGCGATCGCCCGGGCAGCACCGCGCACATGCTTGAGTGAGCGCTTGAGTTCCTCGGACTCGGTCTCCTCCTGCTCGCGCACCGCGTCTATGACGGCGCGCTCCGCGTCGTTGAGGTCGTCGGGCGCGTCGCCGGCCCAGAAGGCGAGGCGCAGGAGGGTCTGCGGCCGGCGCTTGAAGCCGGGCGGCAGCATGAGCGAGACACAGTCGAAGAGCGGCGCGCGGTAGTAGTCGCTGAGCCACGCGGCCAGCGACAGGCGTTCGGGCGTTACCAGCGGGCGCTCGTCGATCACGGCCTCAATGTCGCGGGCGTCCTGGTAGCGCGGCTCGGCGGTGACCTCGACGACGATACCCTGCAGCGTGCGCGCGCCGAAGGGCACGTAGACGGCCTGGCCGACGGCGACGGTCAGCTCGTCGGGGACGCGATAGGTGAACGTCTGGCGGATGGGCGCGGCGGCGTTGACGGCGACCTCGGCGTAGGGCATCGCCATAAGTATAGGAAGGCTGAGCGGAAGCTCATAGCGCGGAGCGGGCAGAGAAAAGGCCCGCCATAGCGGGCCGTGGACGGGACGCGGTGCGCTCTACTTCGGTTCTTCGGTCGCTTCAGCCGAGTCGTCGCCGGACTCTTCGGCGGCCTTCTCAGGCGCATCGGCAGGCTGCTCTTCAGCCGCAGGCGCGTCTTCCGCCTCGGCATCGGGTGCGGACTCTTCTCCGGACGTGGTTTCCTCTTCGCTCGATTCGGCCTCTGCGCCCTCTTCGAGCGCCTCGACGGGCTCCGTCTCCTCTTCCTCGATCGGCTGAGCGCCGGCGGCCAGTTCGGCGGCCAGCTCCTCAAAGCGCTCGCGAGAGCCGGCGCGGATGCGCGCGGCCTTACCGACAAGGTCACGCAGGTAGTAGAGCCTGGCGCGGCGGACGCGGCCGACCTTTGTGACCTCGACCTTGGCGATCAGTGGCGAGTGGTACGGGAAGACGCGCTCGACGCCGATGCCGTGGCTGACGCGGCGCACCGTGAAGTTGGAGTTGATGCCGCCGCGCTTCTTGCGTATGACCACGCCCTCGAACACCTGGATGCGGTGTCGCTCGCCCTCGACGACCTTGACGTGGACACGCACGGTATCGCCCGAGCGAAAGCTCGGGATGTTGCGATTAGGCTTGATTTCTACGTATGAATTGGCGTCCATGGCAACTATGCCAGTCTACCGACGAGTCGTGCTTAGGGCAACCGAAAAGAGCCGGCTCAGAACGCCTCGTCCAGCTTCTCGGAGAGCCACTCTTTCTCTTCCTTACTTAAGGAGAAGCGCTCCAGGAGGTCTGGGCGCCGCTGTGCCGTGAGCAGCAGGTTCTGACGCCGCCGCCACTTGTCGACTTCCGCGTGGTGGCCGGAGAGCAGCACTGCGGGCACTTCCCAGCCGCGGAACTCGGGCGGTCGCGTGTAGTGCGGCGCCTCCAGCAGCCCGTGCGAGAACGACTCGTCCTCGACGGAGTCCGGGGAGCCGAGCGCGCCCGGTAGCTGGCGGACGACGGCGTCGACGAGCACCATCGCCGGTAGCTCGCCGCCTGAGAGCACGTAGTCGCCGATGCTAACCTCGTGCGTCGCCAGATGTTCGTGCACGCGAGCGTCGAAGCCCTCGTAGCGGCCGCTGAGGATGATCAGTCGCTCTTCCGCCGCTAGCTCCACCGTGAGTTCGTGGTCGAACTTGCGGCCGGCCGGCGTCATGAGGACGATAGGGCCGCGTTCGGGGGCCATCTCCAGAACTGCTTCCGTCGCGGCGAAGATGGGCTCCGGCTTCATCACCATACCGGGGCCACCGCCGTACACGTAGTCATCGGCGACCTGGTGCTTGCCGTCCGCCCAGTCGCGAATGTTGTGGAGGTTGATGGAGACGAGGCCGGCGTCGATCGCGCGCTTGATGATCGATTCGTCGAACGGGCCGCTGAACATGCCGGGGAAGAGCGTCAGTATGTCGATGCGCATGACTTCACCGCTGGGCAGGCGTATTCCCCATCTCGCCCCACATCCGGCTAGCGTTGGTGCGGCGAGTCCACGCCGGTGATCAGTTCGATGGCGTGTTCAAGCACGGGGAGCACGGCCGAGAGGTTCTCCTGCACACCTTTCGGGCTGCCGGGCAGGTTCACGATCAGCGTCTTGCCCCGCACGCCGGCGACAGCGCGGCTGATCATCGACATCGGTGTGTGCTTGAGGCCCTCGCTGCGCATCGCCTCGGCTATGCCGGGGACTTCGTAATCGATGACGGCAAGCGTGGCCTGTGGCGTAACGTCGCGCAGCCCAAGGCCCGTGCCGCCGGTAGTGACGATCAACTGCACCGCGCCCCCGTCCGCCCAGCGCCGCAGGTGCTCGGAGATACGCTGGAGGTCGTCAGGTATGACTTCGTAGCGGGCGATCTCGGCGCCGATGGAGGCGAGGAGCTCCTTGATGACGGTTCCGGAGGTGTCAACACGTTCGCCACGCGCGCCCTGGTCGGACGTGGTGAGTACGGCGGCGGCGAAAGACATGACAGATGATCGTTGTCGATAAACGGCGATTTGTAGTATGCGCCCTTGACAGGCTGGGGCGGGGTGGTATGATCTCCCACGAAGTGGGGAGAAGTGGGGGTTCGCCTACCCGCTATTCAGTTGCCGCGGCACCGGGGCCGGTGCCCCATCCACGGCAAGCCGATTTTAGCACAAGCGAACCCGGGGATTCTGAAGAAGGCAGGTAGTTCCGATAATGGCCTTCCTGGGCAACTACGAACACACGCTGGACGATAAGGGCCGGGTAGCGATCCCGGCCAAGTATCGCGCGGACTTCCCCGGGCAGCTCGCCATCATCATCCCCCTCTCGGACGGCTGCCTGCAGGTGTACCCGGAGCCGGCCTTCAGAGAGATGCTTCGGGACATCAGGTCCACGCCCGTCACCGACCTCGCCGGCCGCCGGCTGCGGCGCCAGTTCGAGGGTCAATCGTTCGAAGCTGAGCTCGACCGCCAGGGTCGCATCCTTATTCCAGCGCGCTCCCGCGAGAAGATCGGCCTCGACGGCACCGTGATCATCGTCGGTACCGGCGAGTGTCTGGAGATCTGGACGGAGGAAGGCTGGGAGAAGGAGATGGAAGAATCGATGAACGTCCCGTCCACGGGACAGGACCGAGTGGACTAGGCAGGTGGTTGCAATCTCCCCCCAAAAGGACGCCAAAGTCCACTCTCCCGTCCTGACGGACGAGGTCATCGAGCGCCTGGCGGTCGAGCCCGGCGGACGCTATATCGACTGCACGCTGGGCGCCGGCGGCCACGCGCGCCTGATTCTGGAGGCCGGCGCGCCCGGCGCTATGCTGCTGGGCATCGATGCCGACCCGCACGCCGTGGCGCTGGCCCGCGACAACCTGAAGGGCTTCGACGGCGATCTGCATCTGGTCAACGTCAACTTCCGCGACCTGGAGAAGACGGCGCGCAAACTCACTTTCGTGCCGGTGCACGGCGTGCTGTTCGACCTCGGCATCTCGTCGATGCAGCTGGCAGAGGACAGCCGCGGCTTCAGCTTTCAGACGGAGGCGGCGCTGGACATGCGATTCAGCCCCGAGCAAGAGCTGACGGCGGCTGACATCGTCAACAGCTATGACGAGTCCGACGTTGCGAACCTGATCTGGGAGTACGGCGAGGAGCGGTTCAGCCGCCGCATAGCGAAGGCGATCGTGCGCACGCGGCCGTTGCAGACAACGACGGCGCTGGCGTCGGTCGTGGCGAAGGCGGTTCCGGGACGCGGCAAGATCCATCCGGCGACGCGGACGTTTCAGGCGCTGCGCATCGCCGTCAACGACGAGCTGCGAACGCTTGAATCGGCGCTGGAACAGGCGCGGAACATCCTCGGCCCGGGCGGCCGCCTGGTCGTGATCTCCTTCCACAGCCTGGAAGACCGCATCGTCAAGCAGTTCCTGCAGCGCGAGTCGCGCGATTGCGTCTGCCCGCCGGAAACGCCGCTGTGCATCTGCGAACACAAGGCGACGCTGCGCATCATCACGCGCCGGCCGGTCACGCCGACCCCCGAAGAACAGAAGACGAACCCGCGCAGCCGCAGCGCCAAGCTGCGCGCCGCCGAGCGCCTGGGAGAGGACGACTGATGGCCGCCAACCGTCAAGGCAGTTCGGCTATCCCGGAGGTGCTTCAGGACACCAACCTCCCCGTCATCCTTATCCTGGTGACGCTGGTCGTCGGCATCGCGGCGCTGTTGCCGCTCGTGCAGACGAGCCTGGCGACATCGACCGGAGGTAACGTTTCGCGTCTGGAGCAGCTACGCGAGGACTGGCAGGCGCGCTTGCACGAGCAAGAGGTGAACGTCGCCAGGCTGGGAAGCCTCGACCGGATCGAGAGTGAGGCGCAAGAGCGGCTGAAGATGGTGGCGCCAGACTCAGTGACGTACCTGCGTGTCGACGCGCCGGCGCCCGCGCCGCAGAGAATCCCGAGCCGCTATCTGTCGGAAGAGGAAGGGCCCGTTGAGGGCGAATCGCTTTGGGAGGAATTCTTTGGCTGGTTACCGCTGCCATGAGGATTAGCGATGGGCAAGCGACGGTTCACTGAGGTCTGGCGCGTCTGGGCGGTGATGGCCGCTATCGTGCTGGCCACTGGCGTTGTCACCCTGCGCCTCGTCCAACTGCAGATCATCGACCACGCCCAGTACGCCGCTGACGCGCGGCTGATCCACTACGGCCAGGACACGCTGGCCGACCGCCGCGGCGCGCTTCTCGACCGCAACGGCTATCCGCTGGCCGCCAGCGAAGCCGCCTTCAACGTGATGGTAGAGAAACGCGCCTGGGAGGACCCCGCGGAGGCCCAGGCGGCCGCAGACTCGCTGGCGGAGGCCACCGACGCTTCCGCGGCCGAGATGATCCGCATCGTCCGCGACACGGAGGCCTTCGAGGTGCCGGTGGCGCGGGGCCTGAACTACGGGCAAGGGGTGGCCGTGCGTGAGCTCCGCCTTCCCGGCGTACGCCTGCTAGAGGGCAGCCGTCGCACGTACCCGGAGGGCAATCTGGCGGCGCAGCTCCTGGGCTTCGTCGGACAGGAGAACAGCGGCCTGACGGGCCTCGAGATCGACCTCGACTCGATCCTCGGCGGCAGCCCGGGGCAGGTGATTTACGAGCGCGACGGCATCGGCAACCAGCTGGCCTTTGGAGACCGCTCGGAGATACCGTCACGACCCGGCGCGAACGTCGTGCTGAGCATCGACCGCTACATCCAACGCCTGGCCGAGCAGGAACTCGACCGAGCGATCAGCGACAACAAGGCGGAAGGCGGAACTATCATCGTCATCCAGCCGGAGACGGGCCAGGTGCTGGCGATGGCCAGCCGGCCGACGTTCGACGTCACCAAGCCTGACCTGAGCGACAACTCGAAGCAAGCGCTCTTCCGCAACCGCGCCATCACGGATACGTACGAGCCTGGCTCGATCTTCAAGCTGGTGACGATGGCCGCCGCGCTCGACCTCGGCCTCGTTTCGCCGGAAACGTGGTGGTATGACGAGGGCGTCGTCAACCTGAGCGGCTGGAGTATCTACAACTGGGATTTCTCCGCCAACGGCTCGCAGACCGTGCAACAGATCCTATCGAAGAGCCTGAACACAGGCGCGGTCTGGCTGGCCAGCCTCTGCGGGCCGACGGACTTCTACGACTACATCGAGCGTTTCGGCTTCGGCGTCACGTCGGACAGCGGCCTCTCGGGAGAGGTCGACGGCCGCGTGCGGACGCCGGATAGCGATCCGGAAGGCTGGCGCCCGATCGACCTGGCGACGAACAGCTTCGGCCAGGGCATCTCCGTGACGCCGTTGCAGATGGCGATGGCCGTTGCGGCAATCGCTAACGACGGTGTGCTGATGAAGCCGCAGCTGGTGAACGAGATCATCGATCCGCTTGGGGGTCAGGTCGTCGAGCCAGAAGCCGTGCGGCAAGTGATGAGTGCGGAAACGGCGCGAACCCTGCTCGACATGATGGGCGTTGTCTCAGAAGGGGTTCCCACGGCCTATCTAGACGTGCCGGGCTACAGCATCGGCGCCAAGACCGGCACGGCGAACATCGCTACTGAAAACGGAGGCTACAAGCCCGATGCATACATATCGTCCCTCGTCGGCGTCGCGCCCCTGGAAGACCCGGCGATCGCGGTGCTGGTGAAGATAGACGAGCCGGAAGGCGTGCCCTGGGGAACAGTCGTCGCCGGGCCGGTGTTCAGTCGCCTCGTTGAGAAGACGCTGGCCTACCTGAAGGTGCCGCCAACCGAGGAAGTGTTCGTCTCGGGCCTGCAGGACTAACATGCTTACAGTCAACGACATCCTCGAAGGGACCGCCGGAACGCTCGTCGCCGCACGCGCGCCGGAAGGTGCGACGTTCCGCCGCACTATCATCGACTCGCGAAAAGCGGCGGAGGGTGACCTCTTCTTCGCTCTGCGCGGCGAGAACCACGACGCGCACGACTTCGTTCCGGACGCCTTCAAGTCCGGCGCCGCCGGCGCGGTCGTCGCGCGACCGGTGGAGGCAGGCGAGCAGGCGGTCTTCCACGTCAGCGACCCGCTGGACGCGCTGCAGCGGCTCGCTGCGTTCTGGCGCCGGCGGCACGACGTTCGAGTCGTGGGCGTCACGGGCAGCGTGGGCAAGACGACGTGCAAAGAGCTGACGGCGGCCGTGCTCTCCAGCCGTTACCGCACGCTCAAGAGCGAAGCCAACATCAACACAGAGATCGGAATACCGCTTACGCTCTTGCAGCTTACGCAGGAGCATGAGCGAGCCGTCCTCGAGTTCGGTATGTATCAGCCGGGCGACATTGAGCTCCTGTCGAAGATCTCCGCGCCCAACGTAGGCGTCGTGACGAACGTCGGGCCGGTGCACATGGAGCGCGCCGGTTCGATCGGCGCGATCGGTGCGGCGAAAGCGGAGCTGGTCGAAGCGCTTCCGGCGGACGGCCTGGCGATCCTCAACGGCGATGATCCACGAGTGACGGTGATGGCCCGCTGGACCAGCGCCCGCACAATACTCTTCGGCCTTGGTGAGCAGTGCGACGTCCGCGGCTCTGACATCGAGACGCGCGGCCTGGACGGCATCAGCTTCACGATCACGCACGAAGGCGATAGCGTGCGCGCGGAGTGCCCGTTGCCCGGGCGCCATCACGTCTACCCGGCGCTGGCCGCGACCGCCGTCGCCCTGGGAGACGGCCTGTCGCTCGAAGAGATCGCGGCGGCGCTGGCCGAGGCTCGCGCCGGCCTGCGACTGACCGTGCGTACAGGCCTCAACGGCTGCACGATCATCGACGACAGCTACAACGCGAGTCCGGACTCGATGGTCGCCGCTCTCGACCTGCTGGCGGAGCTGCCGGGCCGGCGCATCGCCGTGCTCGGTCATATGCGCGAGCTGGGCGCCGCCGAAGAGGAAGGGCATCGCCGCGTCGGCCGGTACACAAAAGGACGCTGCGACGCCCTCTACGTCGTCGGCGACGACGCCCGCGTGCTCGCCGAAGAGGCGCGAGCGGCAGGCCAGGAGGCAACGCTAATCCAATCGGCGGACGAGGCGGCCGAGGCGCTGCGCAAAGAGCTGCGCAAGGGTGACCACGTGCTGGTCAAGGCCTCCCGCGCGGTCGGCCTGGAGAGTCTCGTGGACGCGCTCACCGATAAGCCTGACGGAAGCTCTGGATGATCTATGCACTGGTACTGGCGGCGATGACGTTAGCAGCGACGGTGGCGGCAGGATACCCGGCAGTCGCGCTTCTGCGGCGGCAGAACGTCGGCAAGGAGATCAGCGAGTGGGCGCCGGAGACGCACCAGGCGAAGGCCGGCACGCCGACGATGGGCGGGCTGCTCATCGTGCTGATGATCGCCGCCTTCACCCTGGCCGCCAACTTCTTCGGCCGCTACTCCATCGGCCTGCCGCTGCTCGTCGGTGGCAGCTTCGCCGCCCTGGGCTTCGTCGATGACCTCGGGTCGCTGGAAGGACGGCGCCAGGCGGCGCTCCAGCGGCGCGTGAAGCTGCTGGCGTTTATCGCTATCGGCGCCGGCGCCGCGATCGGCCTCTACGAGTTCCTGGAGCTGCAGACGGTCAACGTTCCGTACGAGGGACGCCACGACCTGGGCTGGCTCTTCGTGCCGATCGCCATCGGCGTCGTTGTGCTGACGGCCGGCGGCGTCGCCGTCACGGACGGGCTGGACGGCCTGGCGGCGGGCACGCTGGCGATCGCCTTCTTCGCATACGGGATCCTCGCGCTGCACCAGGAGCAGATGTTTCTCGGCGCGTTCTCCTTCACCGCCGCGGCCGCCTGTGCCGGCTTCCTCTGGCACAACGCCTACCCGGCGCGCGTGTTCATGGGCGATACGGGGGCGCTGGCGCTGGGCGGTGCGCTTGCCGTCGTCGCCTTCATGACGGGCCAGTGGCTGGTCCTGCCGCTGATCGGGATCGTCTTCGTTATCGAGGGCGCCTCCGTCGGCCTGCAGGTGGCTTACTTCCAGGCGACCGGCGGTAAGCGAATCTTCCGCAAGACACCGATCCACCATCACTTCGAAGAAGGCGGCTGGAGCGAAGTGCAGACGACGATCCGCTTCTGGGTCGTTGGTCTGTTCGGCGCGCTGGTCGGCGTGGCGCTGGCGCTGGAGGTTTACTCATGATCGACACGCGACGACTTCTCGAATTCGACTTCACGGACAAGCGCGTGACCGTCGTCGGCCTGGGCGTCGAGGGCGTCGACATGGTGCGCTTCCTCTCGCGCCATCACGCCGAGGTCACCGTATCCGACTCGAAGACGCCAGAGCGGCTGGCCGAACAGCTGCGCGACGTAGAGCCTCTGGGCGTGAGCCTCTCGCTGGGCGCGAACGACGAAGGGGCGATCGCAACGGCGGAAGCGCTGTTCGTTTCGCAGGGAGTGCCGCTGAACCTGCCGCAGCTGAAGACGGCACGCGACCAGGGCGTGCCGTTCCTCTCGATGGTCGGCCTCTTCCTGGAGCTCTGCCCGGGGCCGATCGTCGGCATCACCGGATCGAGTGGCAAGTCGACGACGACGGCGCTCGTCAACGAGATGCTAAAGGCGGACGACCGCGACATCTTCGTCGGCGGCAACATCGGCGTCGGTCTGCTCGACCACCTGGCGGACATCCGGCCATACACCTGGTCCGTGCTGGAGGTCAGCCACACGCAGCTGCAGCTGGTGGAACGCAGTCCGCACGTCGCCGCCGTGCTCAACATCACTCCGAACCATCTGGACCGCTTCGACTGGGACGACTACCGCGCTCTCAAGGCCCGCATCCTGGCCTTTCAGGAGGCCGACGACATCGCCGTGCTCGGCTACGACAACGCTGAGACGCGGGCGCTGGCGAAAGATGTGCACGGGCGGCTGGTCTGGTTCAGCATGACCGACGCCGCGCCCGGCGATGCGGTCTTCGTCCGCGACGGCACCGCGGTCTGGCGCTGGAACGGCAACGAACAGCCGCTCTTCGCCCTGGACGACGTGCGCCTGCGCGGCGACCACAACCGCGAGAACGCGGTCGCCGCCGCCGCCATCGCGCTGGCCTGTGGCGCGTCTCCGGCGGCGATCGCGATCGGCGTGCGCGCCTTCGGTGGCATCGAGCACCGGCTGGAGTTCGTGGCCAAAGCCGACGGCGTCGCCTACTACAACGACAGCATCGCCACGACGCCCGAACGCACGCTCGCCGGCATCCGCTCCT